>CALMMI010000245.1 GCA_937868245.1 uncultured Ignavibacteria bacterium
TAGAAAACGGGACTTGACGGGAATCTCAGTCGAAGGAGTTCTTTGTACCTCCTTAGAAATAAATCCTTTTGATTCTCGGGCAATTGTTCCATAAATGGAACAAGAAGTGTTCCTTTTGTCCATTCTACAATTGCATCCGAATTTTCAAGAACATGAGGATATACCTTTAGAAATGCAACTATATCAGTGCCGCCAAGAGAAAAGAGAATTTCAGCGTAGCGTTCTATCGGGAGCATCCAACTGAACCTATCGGCAGGTTTTTTATCACCAGGGAAAAACTTTGCAAATTCAGTTTCTGCCAGCTCTTTTGCAAGAAGATGTGACGGATGATCATGATTTCGGGGCATTTGGACAACTAATTGCCCACCAGGATTAAGATGTTCCCATAGTGAAGGAAGCAATTGTTCATGATTACCGCTCCACTGCAGTGCTGCATTAGAGAATATTAAATCGTACCTGCCATTAAAATCTTCGAATGAACCATAAGAAAAAGACAAGCCTTCCCGCTCAAATTGTGTACTCTTCATGAGCATTTGCTTGGATGAGTCAATCCCAAGAACTTCACTTTCGGGAAGCATATCAGCAAGCCGGCGTGTGTGTTCTCCGGTGCCGCATCCCAAATCAATAACCTTCATCCCAGGACGAACCTTAATAAGGGAAAACAAATCCTGTACAGGTGCAGAGCGTTCTTCCTTAAATTTATCGTATTGATCAGGATTCCAAGGCATTTACGTACTTTCTTTCAACAAGGTGGTTCTTACGTATATGATATAATAAATGGGAGTAATTACAATGCCTAAAGAAATATGACAAGGAATACTTATTCGTCCGACATCTCATCCTGAAATTCACCTTTTGCTTGAACTTCAGCTACACGTTTATCTCGTCGCTGTTTGGCAAGTACTCTCAAATTAACAATTCTGTCAGCTTCGTCCACGATTTCTACCCCAAGAATTGCCTCTACTACATCTTCCATTGTTATGAGCCCTTCAATTCCTCCATATTCGTCAACTGCCATCATAAGATGCTGCTTGCGTTGGAGAAACTGAGATAGTGCCTTGCCAAGCTCCACATTTTCGGGGATAAAATACACCTCCCGCATAAGTTCGCGGAGCGTTCTGCTTTTGCGCCCGTTCAATGCAGCACGAAGTACATCCTTTGTCATCACATACCCTACAACTCCGTCAAGTGAATTACCCTCACAAATCGGAAAGCGGGAATACATCTGTAACTCAGGAAGCTTTACGACTTCACCCACAGTTTTATCGGCATCATAGCTGAAAACAACGGTTCTCGGGGTCATTACATCAGAAACCTGCACCTCACTAAATCCCATAATGTTTTTCAGAATACGGTATTCTTCATCGTCGAGAGTACCCTCTTCACGGGCAGTATCAACAAGTGCATCAAATTCTTCCCGAGATTCTTCTTCGGATGGGGGAGGGGCAATTGAACGGTTGATTGCATTAAGCAGTAATGCAGTCGGTTTGAAGAATGTTGTAATAACATTAAGGAAAACAGCAGTCTGTTTGGTAACTTTTTCTGCAAACCGTTCACCAGCGGCAAAAGTAATTGTTCGCAGTAAAAGGATAATCCCAAAAAGAACAAGCCCACCTACAACTGAAATTTCCCAAATGCCAAACGAATCCCCCCATACAGCCATAAAAATCGCAGCTAAAATTACCAATAGTAATTCAAGTGCGTTCAAAGCCATTGCTTCAGCCGAGTTACTCTGCTGGGAAGCTGATAAGGTGCGGGTAAATTTTGGGTGAATTTCGCGGAAAGTTTCCAAAAACACAGCAGAAAGTCCCGAAGCTGCACCAGCAAAAAACCAGCAAATTGCTGCAAATATTACGAATAAGCCAACTACAAAGAGTTCCATACTGATAAATGATTTAATTACTGAACTGCTTATCCACAATAGTAATTCTGTTGGGATATGCAATGTTTCCAATAATAGTGGATACGGTTGGCTTTGCATCTAATTTGATATGCGAAGTACTTCCTTTAGCTCCGCCAAGAACTAAAGCTAAATTTACAAGACCATCGTAACCTTTATTACCGAAATAATCGTATAAATCCATCGATACGGATATAGGAATCATTGTCGCCTGTCCGTTCCCCGGTATATCAAGAGGTTGAGAAATATCACCCTTGATAGTAGGCAGGTCGTCGATTATGAGCTGAAAATCCAAACTTGACAAGGTTGCAGTACGCTGAGGAGCAGTTCCTTTCCCGTCATTAGGATTAACTGCAGCAACGTTTATTGTGAATGTAGCCGGAAACTTATTTGTTGCAACAGCCCTTGAAAGAGCAAGTCCGTCCGAAATGGAAAAATCCGAAAGTTTGGATTTATTATCAATCTGAATTCCTGCAACACGGAAGTTTGAAACATTAGCAAGTTTGAATTGCAACCGCTGAAGATTATTCAAAGCATTTAGAATTGACGGGCAACTTTGCAGTGATGTTGCTAGAACCAAACAGACCGATAATAGGGCGGTTTTGCTCAATATCTTGTAGTTAAGCCGAGTTAATTTCGTAGAGTTCGGAGAATAATAGAAAAAAACAGTAGTCACTAATTGAATAAGATACGTATAATCATATATAAAA
>CALMMI010000246.1 GCA_937868245.1 uncultured Ignavibacteria bacterium
TTTTTGATTAGATAGAAATCGGTTTTGTTTTCAGTAATGCCATCGCGTACTTCCAAATCGGCAACTGTTTTAGGTGGAGGCATAATTGCCAAATCACCTTGTTTCCAATTGACAGGAAGCGAGCATTTATTTGCATCAGCTGTCTGAAGGGCAGTAAGCACACGTTTGATTTCATCCATACTTCTGCCAACATTCAACGGATAATACATTATTAAACGGATAATCCCGTTCGGGTCAATAAAGAAAACAGCACGGACAGTTTCTGTAGCGTGTTCCCCCGGATGGAGCATACCATAAAGATTGGCTACTTTCATACTGCTGTCGGCAATAAGCGGAAAGCGCATAGTAATTCCGGTATTGGCACGCACATTATGAATCCACGCCACGTGTGAGTGGATGCTGTCGATACTCAATCCGAGTAATTTTGTAGTGTGTTGAAAGAAATATTCCTGCTCACGGGCAAATTCTGTTAGTTCAGTTGTGCATACCGGGGTGAAGTCTGCAGGGTGAGAAAAAAATATCACCCAACTGCCGATGTTGTAGTCCGAAAATTTCAATGAGCCCTGAGTAGTATTCACTTCGAAATCGGGAGCTTTGTCTCCGATTCGAGGCATAGTATTTTTTGCAGCGGATTCTTCCATTTTGTGCTCCTTTATATTAAAAATATGTGTTAAATTACCTTCAGAGAAAAATAATTCTCACAAGTTTACCAAAACTTTCGGAGAATTTCAATAGTTTTGATACACTATGATTAATTTTATCATTCACTTTACATTAATTTTCCATCAATGAACCTATCAATTATTCAGTCGTTGCTCAAGAAACTAAACGTAGATGCTTGGTTTCTTTATGACTTCCGAGGCAGTAACTCCATAGCATGGGATATTCTTTCCATTCCTCCGGAAACACACTGTACCCGTAGATGGGCTGTAATTATTCCTGTAATCGGGAAGCCGATAAAACTTGTTCATGCAATCGAGAATTTTACATTGGATTGTGTTGATGCTAAAGAAATTCTGTATTCCAATCGCCATGAATGGCTAAGTGAATTACAGAAAATTGTAGAACAATTCCCCCGCCTTGCGCTTGAATATTCCCCTAACAATGATATTCCAACAGTCAGCAAAGTGGACGGAGGTACGATTGATATTCTTCGTTCTCTTGGGGCTGAACTCTATTCCTCTGCCGACATAGTTCAGCATATTCAAGCTGTATGGTCGCCTGAGCAGATGGAAGAAAACATTAACGGAACTGCACCAAAGCTGCGCTCTATAATGATGGAAGCATTTTTGTTTATCCGTGATTCAATTTTTGCTGAAAAAGAGATTACCGAATACGATGTTCAACAGTTAATTCTGGAGCTTTTCAAGCAAAATGATATGCTTACCGACCATCCACCTATAGTGGCTATCGGCAAAAATGCTGCAAGTCCTCATTATGGTCCTACTGAATCTCACCATTCCCCGATAGTGAAAGGTGATGTTGTTCTTATAGATATGTGGGCTACTTCCAATTCACCCAAAAGTGTGTTCGCCGATATTACGTGGATGGGATATGTTGGGGAAACCGTACCGGAACGTGTAGAGAAACTCTTTTCAATAATTGCAAACGGCAGGGATGCTGCTGTTACCTTAGCCAAAGATAGATTTGCAGCAGGGCAGCCCGTATATGGTTACGAACTTGATGACGCTTGCAGAAATGTTATTGAAGAAGTTGGGTATGGAAAATATTTTATCCACCGGACAGGACATAATATCACCCATGAAATCCATGGTGCAGGAGCAAATATCGATAATTTTGAAACCTGTGACCGCAGGGAGCTTCTGCCAAACACTTCATTCTCGATTGAACCCGGTATTTACATCGCCGACAACATTGGTTTACGCACAGAGATTGATGTTGTAATCAGTAATCTGGGTGAAATCCTGATTCCAACCGAGCCAATTCAACAAAAAGTTTTACCGTTGCTTGCAACAGATTTCATTTGGTAGTGTTAGTCACATCAAGAAAATATTTATTTGAATTGGTTATCCATATTTTATCTCTATCTACTTAAAACTTTATGCAGATTCTCCGTTTTGCTGCCGCCTTGTTTTTATTACCATTAATAACTGCCACAGCCCAGCCACTTGTTACCAATACATTTTTCGGTATTTTAACACATTACTCTTATAATATGCATTCCGCAGATTTTCATAAATTACCCGGGTACGATGAGCCTGACAAGATAAAATATGAAAAAGGTACCGGAGACGGTTTTGCATTCGGAGCATTGGTCGATTTTCCGCTGAGCAGTTCATTCAGGCTTGGAATCAGAGGTGCTTACCATAATTATAGTGGAATCTTATCTACGGACGAAGCAAAAGTATTTATCAATGGTACTACACCTACTAACGGTGTTTTTACCCATCGAATAGATGCATCATTTTCGTCCATAGGAATTGAACCGCTTTTGAGTTACAACATAACCTCCCGTTGGCGTGTTCACGGAGGGTTCAGAGTCGCTTCTGTAATTTCTGATGCTTTTGTGGTTGAGACAGAAATTACCCAACCCGGTCCGGACGTATTTTTATCCGGACAACGGAAATTCGGTCGTGGAATCGGCTCGATTCCCGGTGCTTCTTCAATGCAGTTAACATCCTTACTTGGTGTTAGCTATACTATGCAAATTACAAAAGAACTATATTTTCAACCGGAAGTATTCTATTCAATACCGCTTGCCCCGGTTACCAATGCCGTAGAATGGAGCGTTAGTTCACTTCGGGCAGGAGTAGCATTGATGCTTTCTCCGCCCGTATCGGCAGCACGAACACTTATTTATGATACGATAACTGTTCGTGATACTATCGAGCGTCAAATTGCCTCGAATTTGCCCCCTTCTGTTACTTTAGCGGATAAACAATACAAAAATGAAAGCGTAGGCGATTTTAGAGTTCTTCATGTAGCCGAACATTATGTTCGCGAAGTGCCGCGTCCATCAGCAAAACTTACATTCGAGCCGTTCGGCGTTCTGCCTAACCGCGATGAGGTTCGATTGGATTCTGTTATTCTTGAAGAGATCATTAATAACCGCCTCACTCCCCTTTTGAATTATGTATTTTTTGATCAAAATTCATCAGTTCTGCCTACTCGATATAATCGACTTTCAGATTCACAGAGGGAAGCGTTTTCTGTTGATAAGCTCCATGCTTCCGGTACACTCGACAGATATTACCATCTTCTTAATATCGTTGGCAGAAGGATGACCTCCAAACCGGAAGCTAAACTTACCATCACAGGATGTATCTCGGGCGAACCCGCCGAGAAGGAAAACCCGTCGCTTTCAAAATCCCGTGCAGATGTTGTGTACGAATACTTACTGAACACGTGGAAAATTTCATCTGATAGAATGAAAGTGACCTCCAGGAAACTACCGTCACATCCATCGAACGAACAATTCCCCGATGGCTCGGAAGAAAACCGCAGGGTCGAGATAACCTCTAACGATTTGGATATTCTTGCTCCTGTATTTACAAGTGATACTTCGTTGCAATCATTGTATCAATCCATTTTACTCAGACCTGCAATCGAAAACCGTACAAACATAAAGGAATATTCAACCCAGCTTGCACAGAACGGAACAGTTATTTCTGAAGAATCTGGCAAAAGCAAACTTCCGAAAACTATCGAGGTAAAAATTGAAGAAAATAAAATTAACCGCAAAGATGCGCAGCCTCTCGACATATCTCTCCATATAGAAAACAATAACGGTGAAACAGCAGACGCTGAACAAACTGTTCCGATTAAAGTGATTTCAATTGCAAAAAGCAATTCGGAACGTCGCGGTACAAAAATTATCGATCAGTATTCACTCATCCTGTTTGAATTCGACAATGCTGACATTTTGCAAGAGAATCAAAGAATAATTAATTTCATCAAGGAACGTCTGAAAGGTGTTGCAAAGGTTACAGTTACAGGAACTACCGACCGAATGGGCGATGAAACTCACAATAAACTGCTTTCCGAACGCAGAGCAACCGCAGCTGCTAAAGCACTTTCTGTTAAAAATTCGTCAGCGCAAATTCAAGGTGCAGGTGAAGATACTCGAACATATACAAATGATTTACCTGAAGGTCGTTTTTACAGTCGGACAGTGAATATCATTGTAGAAAGAAATGAATGAAAATTTTGGTTATTACGCTTTCGGGTATTGGAGATGCAATTATGTTTACCCCTGCTTTGCAATTACTTTGCGGGCAGTATCCTGATGCAGAAATCGATATACTTACAATGTTCAAGGGTGTGGCGGATATTTTCGAGCGTTCCGAAAAAATCAACAAAGTGTATCACTGGGATTTTGTGAAGCAAGAAACCGTCCGAACTCTCGGGTTTCTCCGAAAACTACGGCGCAATAAATACGATGTTTCGATTACAGTATTCCCGGCAAATCGGCGTGAGTATAATATCCTGAGTTTCTTGATTGGCGCAAAGAAAAGAATTGGAACTGATTATCTTCATCTTAATAGCAGCTCCTTTCCCTTCTTGCTCACAGATAGAACCAGAGAGGATGATTCATTTCATAATGTTGAGGAAAACTGCCGTATTGTGGAGCTGGCAGGAGTTACTATTCCTAAAGAAATTCCTCCTCTGCATATAGATGTACTTCCTGAGGATGAAATTCCGGCACAAACATGGCTTGCAAAAAATCTTCCACAATCTGATAAACAAACAATTATCGGGATTCACGCGGGTTCTGCCACATTCAAAAATCAAATCAACAAACGCTGGGATTGGAAAAAATATGCAGAACTTTCTATACAACTCAATAAAGAGTACAATGCAAAAGTTCTGATTTTTGGAGGTCCTGAGGAACGTGAACTTAACGAACAAATAGTAGAAGCAAGCAATGGAACCGCTACACTTGTAAAAGTACCTTCACTTATGGCAAGTATTGCCCTCATGAAACGGTGCAACCTTTTTGTATCGAATGATTCGGGCTTAATGCACATTGCAGCAGCTTTACAAGTTCCGCTTGTTGCAATATTCGGCTATACTTCACATGTTCACACACATCCGTGGCATGTACGCCACGAAGTGGTTCGGCATGATTTACCGTGCAGTCCTTGTTTCTATTTCTCACCCCGACCCGCTCATTGTCAGTTTACCGGTGCTGATGAATTCAAGTGCATACGAAGAATAGAGGTTTCGGAGGTCTTTGAGGCATGTAAACGAATGTTATAGGTATTTTTAAAGAATGAAATCATTATTTTTAATGCAGTTAACAAACGGCTTCATTGTTTCGAGAAAATACTAGCTGTTAACGGATACAATGAAAGAGCAAGCAAGAAGAAAGCAGGAATTCCCATTGTGGAGCTCCTGCTTTTGCATTTTGGGGTATAAGGTACGCTAGTAAGCAACAACAATTTGCCCTTGACAGAACTTTTATGGACTTAAAGCCGAAGGAGAATCTACCCAGGAGAACACCAATAAAAATCTTCTGTTTGTTATATTTGTCTATGTATGGTAAACCAACCCGCCATGACTACCTTCATTCTATAGCGCACTTTACCTAATGTGTTTCTTCACAAATTTCTTGGAATTTATAAAACCGAACTAAATTACAATGAATATCTATTTTTAAAATACTGCCTGATTTATAAACACCAGGAGGTGTTTTGTAATTTTCACACCAATTTTTACTCCACGTCCATTTTTGAAAGTGTGATAATCCGACCTAAATTCATCACAATTCCTACCTGCAAACACCCTACCGTAAGCTATATAAAAATTACAACATTCATAAAACTATACACTGCAAAGAGTGTTGAAACTGTACGTTGAAATCGTGCGTTGAAATCGTGCGTTGAAATCGTGCGTTGAAATCGTGCGTTGAAATCGTGCGGTAGGTTTTAGTAGCATCATAAATTCGTATAGCTTTGTATGAAGCAATGAGTAGTGCTTGTAAGAAAAAACAACATCTCTTTTCACTGATAAATTCGCTTCTCAATTATAAATCATCTTCATATACATTACATCGGAATTGGTGTTAGGTTTCAGATTAAAAAACCGATTGAAAGTCTGTTTTTTCTATTTCTTGAATACCAAAATCTTGCACCTTACATACATTGTAAACTAAACGTAGTACGGATTAACTATTAATGAAACTAAGAATAGAAAATAGTGAAGCAAAAGACGTATTGTTCGGCAATAGTTTTTGTACTCCCGTATATGACGGTGAGTGGGTATCCCTAAACCTGACAGTAGATAAACAGAAACTAAGTAACTGGTGCTGGGCAGCAATCGGGGTTTCCCTATGTAGATATTACAACCAAAAGGAAGTAAGTCAGGAGTTTATAGCGGCTGCTATCTTTAGCGTTTCTGACGATGAAAACAACATTCTGAACAACAAGGAATTCAATACAGATCAGAGGC
>CALMMI010000247.1 GCA_937868245.1 uncultured Ignavibacteria bacterium
ATTGATGTTGCACAAGCGATAAGATATTATTCTCCTGAAGCACAACCTATTATTACCGATGCTTTTAACCGATGCCTAAATAGTGGAGAGATTTGGAATTTGGAGCTTCCCTTAATCACCGCAAAAGGCAACCACATTTGGGTTCATACACAAGGACAAGCTGAGTTTAAGGACGGTAAGTGTATCCGTGTTTTTGGTGCTATTCAAAATATTACTGAACGAAAAAAGGCAGAAGAGAATATTAAGAAAAGTGAAGAGCAATTCAGACTTATCTCTGAAAATGTTGCAGACATGATATGTGTTTTAGATCTTGACGGTAAAAGAATTTATAATAGCCCTTCTTATAAATCGATATTAGGATACTCTCAATCATTGGTAGGAACGGATTCTTTCCAAGAAATTCACCCTGATGATCGCGAGAAGATTCGTTCCATTTTTTATGAAACAGTTAAAACAGGTAATAGTTATCGAGTAGAGTACAGGTTGATGCTTCAAGATGAGAGCATTCGATTTGTAGAGTCTCAAGGAACAGTTATTAAAGATACAATAGGTAAGGTTGTAAGGGTAGTTGTGGTATCGCGAGACATTACTGAAAAGAAACAACTTGAGAATCAGTTTCTACGTATGCAAAGAATGGAGAGCATTGGAACACTAGCAGGAGGAATTGCTCACGACCTTAATAATATTCTTTCGCCTATACTACTGTCTGTAAGTGTTTTGAGTAAAAAGCTGACTGATCCACAGAGCATGAGAATGCTGCACATACTTGAATCATCTACTAAACGGGGCTCTGAATTGATAAAACAGGTATTGTCATTTGCCCGTGGAGTGGAAGGTGAATTCACCCTGATACAGGTTCGACATATAATAGACGAGATTGGGAAAATCATCAATCAAACATTTCCAAAATCTATTGAATTGCATACTAACCTACATAAAAATTTACCTGCCATTTCTGCTGATGCAACGCAAATCCATCAAGTTCTTATGAATCTATGCGTAAATGCTAGGGACGCAATGCCGAACGGTGGCAAGATTACAATCGAAGCAGAATCGATTGCTCTTGATGAGCAATATATTCGAATGCATCTGGAAGCTAAACTAGGAACCTATGTTGTGATTACCGTAACCGACCAAGGAAGTGGAATTCCGCCCGCAACGCTGGAGAGGATATTTGAACCATTTTTCACTACTAAATCAATCGACAAAGGAACCGGCTTAGGTCTTTCCACTGTTCTTACAATTATCAAGAGTCATAATGGGTTTGTTAATGTGTACAGTGAAGTTGGCAACGGTACTACATTCAAGATCTATTTACCGGCACAAGAAAATGCAGTGATTGATGTTGTTTCTGAAAAGGAAAAAAACCTTTTAGGAGATGGCGAGCTAATCCTAGTTGTTGATGACGAGGAAAGCATACGCGAAATTACAAAAGTTACATTAGAAGCTAATGGATATTCTGCAATTACAGCTGTTGACGGTACTGAGGCAATTACTGCTTTTGCTACCCACGGCAATAAAATTGCGCTTGTTATAACAGATATGATGATGCCTTATATGGACGGGACGGCTACAATCCGCGCACTACAAAAAATGAATCCGGATGTTAAAATTATTGCGGTAAGTGGATTAAAGCAGGATGGTCAGATAATACACCAAGATAATGTTACATTCCTGAACAAACCGTACACTTCTGAGAAATTGATATTTTTGATAGGAGAACGGCTTCAGGAGAAGGTGATTTAAGCAGTTCATTTGCAAAAACAGCACTCCCTTCTAAATATAGGAAGTGCTGTTTTTTGTTTACCGGTTTTACTTAACCCCCACCGTCTTAATATTCACAAATTCCCGAATACCTACTGCCGATAATTCCCTGCCAAACCCCGAATGTTTTATTCCGCCAAAAGGTAATCTCGCATCTGATTTTACAAAGTCATTCACATAACATGTCCCGGTTTGAATCATGGTTCGGGCAATTCGCTCCCCTCTCTCAATGTCTTTTGTAAAAATTGCTGCTCCTAACCCAAATTCACTATCATTGGCAATTCGTATTGCATCTTTTTCATCCTTAGCGGCTATAATGGATGCTACCGGACCAAACAGCTCTTCGTTGTATGCAACCATTCCTTTGTCAATATTTGTCAGTAGAGTTGGCGGATAGAATGCTCCTGTACCCTCCGGAATTTTTCCTCCGATTACCAGTTTTGCGCCAGTTTGGATTGAAGCCTGTACCTGGCTGTGAAGTTTATCCCGCAAATCAAATCGGGCAAGCGGACCGAGGTCATACTCCCCTTCCAAAGGGTTGCCAAATGATTTTTCAGAAAGCATCTCGGTAAATAATTTCTGTACTTTGTCAAGTACAGAATGTATCACTATAAAACGCTTGGCAGAAATACAACTCTGCCCGGTATTAATACACCGTGAAGTTACACATGTCCTGACAGATTCTTCCAAATCAGCATCTTCAAGAATTATATACGGGTCGCTTCCGCCCAATTCCATCACCGTTTTTTTTAGAGCCGCGCCCGACATTCCTGCAATCTTTTTCCCGGCTACTGTACTTCCGGTAAAAGTTACCCCTTGAATCTTATCGTTTTTTATAACGGCAGGAATATGGCGTACCTCTGCCATAATATTCACAAACGAACAGGCAGGGAGTCCGGCATCATCAAAAATCTGCTCAATAGCCAAAGCACAACCAAATGTATTTGGTGCATGTTTCAGGATAACAGTGTTGCCAGCCATCAGAGCGGGAGCAGCAAACCGCAGAACTTGCCAGAAGGGGAAATTCCACGGCATAATAGCAAGGATTACCCCTAAAGGTTGATACGTAACATAGCTTTTGGAAAGAGTTGTCTTAATACTTTCATCAGCCAGCATTGTTTCGGCATTTTCGGCATAATAACGGCATACTCCTGCACATTTTTCTACCTCGGCTATACCCTGATTGACCGGCTTACCCATCTCTATTGCACATAGATATGCGAGTTCATTCTTGCGCTCTAAGAGTAATTCCGACACTCTGACAAGATATGCTGCACGCTCCGAATAACCAAGCAGCGACCATTCCAAAAAAGCACCGTGAGCAGCATCAATCCTTCGATTAATTTCGGACGGCGCATGGGCATTATACGATGGAAGTGAATTACCCGTAGAAGGATTTATAGTATTGAAGATTTCCATATATCTGCCGGTTACTGCTAAAAAATTAATATCATATTAGCCGAATATCATCGATGCTATTTTCATTCCGGCAAACATTGTGAGGAATATTACTCCATAAACAATACCACCGATAATATACCCGTGCTTACGGGTTAAACCGGCTGCAGATGCAATCGCAACTCCAATTGCTGCATAATACCATAGTGTAAAAATGTTAATACGTGAAAGTAATGCGAACATCCCGGAATCTCCTATCCCTACCAAGAAACCAAGATTAGGAGCTACTACAAGCGAATTACTAAAAAACTGAATTAGTCCTGTAATAAGATTACCAACTGCACTTATTCCGGCTCCATAGCTTACCAGTCCTACTAGTTGCATGAAATTAATAGGTTCAGCTGTAAAAATTCGATGACAGATCCAGAACAAAACGCCAAAAACAAAAGTTATTAACACACTCATTAATAAACCTAATCCAATAGCTTTTGTTGGATCAAAATCTAGCCCTTTTTCAATATCTTCATACATTTGGGGTAGTTTTTCTTTAGGAAAATTAGGTCCTTTAGAGATTTTATCTATCATTTGTGTTTGCATTTGATAATTCTCTTGACGTATGCCGGTACTTGCCGAATAGAAATAAGTAATTCCGGCAATCGCTATAGTTTCGAGCAGAACTGCCATTGCTAAAATTGCAAGCACACTACGAATTGACCGCTTCCCTACCTCCCACGGTGAGGTAAACATTTCGATAAAACCACTAAAAGCAGAGCCTGATTCTTCAGGTTCGTTATTGTACATTTCAGATTCGACAGGGGTAAGATTTTCGTCCATGATGTTCTCCGCAGAATATTGAATAAAATTTAAATAAACATGAATATAAAACAGACC
>CALMMI010000248.1 GCA_937868245.1 uncultured Ignavibacteria bacterium
CATGCCCCATATCGGCTCTGCCCATTACATTTCTCATCAGAAGTAGTCCGACAACAAGTAGTGAAATTTCACTTAAAAATCGTTTCATGAAGTTTTGGAAAGATGGTACTATTCCTTTTCCATCGTTTAAAAGTTGATCAAAGAACTTCCATGCAATCGTATAAGTTATTATGGAAGAAAGAAGAAGCGCGAACAAAAATCTTGGATTCGCAACCGGTATTTGAATACTATCCATAAGCTCTTTATAATTAGGAACTTGAACAAAACAGAAGCGTATAAAATCTACAAACTCCCATTTTAACATTACCCCTAACATGAAGCCACCAGCCACAAGTCCGGCCACAGTATAACTTATAAACAGATTACCGAGCCCCAATTTTCTAAAATAAAAGATATAGAGTATTGGAGCAAAAGTTATAAACGTTATGCAATAATACAAACCTCTATCTAAAGAAAAACCTAATCCAAAGATTGGTAACATCCCCAAAATAAAAGAAGCAAACATAAACGAATATTTCCTGTTGTATCCCTTTTGTATTACCTTAGAAAAAACTAAGAATACATTTAATAGTAGAATGGTAAATACATCCCTTGGTAATAGTGTAACACCTTTAATTGAAGAAAACAATCCAAGCAATATTAGTATTACTACACTATATTCAAATTTCCAATTGAATACCCTAAGAATGAAAATTCCAAGCAATATCCATGTAAATATCTTAACGATTGTCTCCCAAGTCCTAACCGCACCAATCGATTGACCAAACAATGTAAATCCAATAACCGCTCTTATGGGGTCTTGATAAACACCATGAATGAATACAAAATCTTTATAGGGGATTTGTCCCGTTTGGTATGATATTGCAGGAGCTAAACACTCGCCTTCATGAAACGAGTCGAAACCTCGAGTAGCCATGAACGTTGGCGATATTAACGCACAAATGAAAGCAATACAACAAATTGCTACGAATGCTTTGTATTGTTTTTGTGGGCTAATTACTGTTTCATTACAAATTTGTACTTCAACTACTGAATCTGAATATCTTTTGCTCCATAATTTTCTGAAAATTAGAAGAGTTATTATTGGAAAAGTTAGAAGGACTAAAAATCGAAGTGTGTTATTATTTGGGTTATAGTGAGCCTCAGTAACTAAACTAACTATATGCAGCGGATTACTAAAAGGAAGCCAAATATAATCCCATAAAAGTAAAGCTACTAAAGTTCCAACTATAAACGGCAGTATAAAAAGTACTTTTCGTTCCATGAATTCTAAAATTACAGAGTTTATTCTTTGATATAATCTCTACATAAATATACGGTTAATTAACTTACCTATGTAAGCTATCTGATTCATTTACCTTTATCTGTCCGGAATTGAAATAGATATCCGGTTTTATACTATCTGAAAAACTAAAAAGTCCGGTAGTAAAAATTGGTATTGTTTTTTGTTCTTGGAGCGCTTTATAATAAACCATCCTCATGAATGGATCAACCAAACCGGTATTATCTGTGTTACTAATTACAAGTTGACTTGCAACTTTCTGCTCAAATTTTGTTGTTTGGTAAAAAGACCAAATATAATTTAAAGAAGAAAGTACAACCAAACAAGAAACAGTAAAAAATCTAAATTTGGGAAATTCTACCAAAAATAAGAGAATTCCTGCAATTGCACCAAACATTACAAATCGTTCACCCGGGGCGAACATTCCAAGAGAAACTGGTGGAAGGATAACTGCAATTAGAAATGTAATCAGTAACATCCAATCAAGTACAGCTGCTTGTTTTCTTTTTATGTGGGTAAAAAGTACCCACATAACTGACCACATCCAAAAGCCTGATATAGCAAAATTTAGAATTTTTAGCGCTAATTCCGAATTTCCGACAATACCCTTCAACCGTACAAAAGGAGCTATAATTCGAGGGAAAACCATAACTTTTTCCTTCAGAACTTGAGATATACTCATTGTTGCATCGACCCCTGATATCGATCGGGTAATCAAATAATGTACAAATATGAGAGCAGTGGGGAACAATGCAATCATTATCGGTCGAATATTTTCATATTTTTTTTCAACAATAGTTGTAATAATAACATACAATACAAGCTGAGTGAATGCCATAAAATGGGTACTATAACATATAAAGAAGACCAACATCATCCGTATAGGTTTTGAACCCCAGTTTTTTTCGTGAAATAGATATGCACCCAAAAGGGCAATTCCTAATCCTAATAGAAAATGTATCTGCCCAAAGAATAAATTAAAATTAAAAACAAAAAGAAAAGCAATAGAAGATGCAGCAATAGTAGAAACCTTGTCAGGAGTTAGTTTTCGGCGGAGATGCACCCTGGAAAAAAAGAGAATCCCGATAAACAGAACAGAGCAACTAAGGAAAATTGCAATTTTTCCGGCAGTAAAAGGAGAAAAACCTAGATTAAGAAGTCCGATAAGAACAGTAAACGTTGAGTTGGGTGGAATATAGCTGTGTAAAGTGTAATACCCTCCAAAGTCAGTATTATGAAATACGATCTGATTCCAAAGCCAACCCTGAAACTGCCAATCCGGGAATTCTTGTAAGGGTAAAATTGAATGGTTGAATATATATATTCCAATGAGAAGTATCGGAACAATCGTCCAAATTATCAACCAATTTGATTTTTTTGTTTCTACATTCATAAAATGTAATTACCAGTTGATAAATTTATCAGTTAGATGCTTGTATTGTGGTTGATTTAATCCAAATTTCATTATCATTTAAAGTGATGAAAGGTCTGAAATGAGCATGTATATAGTCCATTACGATAGGCAAGGATTGCTTTCCTTCTGTCTTTGTGAAATTTGCCCAGTGGTTATTATGGTAAAGCACATACTTTACATTTCGCTTTTGTAATGAATCTACAACCTCTTGCTGAAATTTGGGGTGCATAGCGTGAATTATGATATTAAAGCGGATAGGGCAGGGTTTATCGAGGTAATAGTACCATGCAGCTTCATCTGTCAGGGTTAAAAAATCATCTGAATCTTTTAATCCTTTTTTAAGAAAATCGATAGTAGTTTTATCTTTTTCTGGTATGAACGTTGAATCGTTTACTCCTAACGGAAAATTCTCATGCCACGCATTGCGCTGTGGAAACAATCCTGCCGGGTAACCGGATACGATTGCAATTAAGAATAGTACAACAGTGTTATTCCTAAAAAAAGGGAATTTATCTGCAATTCTCGGTAGTACATCTTTGGCAAATACAATCAATAGGAACATCAGGATTCCAAACCAACTGTAATTGATATGTGTCCAATCGGCACGACCAAGCGCGTTTCTAAAAAGAAGCAGTGAAATCATAAGCACTGCAATTTCAACCAGATATTCTGCAACAAATTCTTTCAATTTTTTAAAGAACGATACAGATGGAGTATTTGGCATCCTTAGAAACTTCCAAACCATTAAATATGTAGCAAAAGCACAAATAATTGCAGGGACTCCAAATCGAGGGTTAAAAATCGTATAGACAAAACCATCCATCAAATCCTTGTACTCAGGCATCATTACAAAACAGAACTGATAAAACCCGCTAAAATTCCAGTGTAACAATGTTCCTAAAACAAATGCACCAATAGATATACCTAATGAAATTCCGGATAGGAAGGTTTGTGCATATATCGTCTTTCGAATGTAGAAGAAATAGAGTAAGGGAGTAAAAAACAATGTCATTGCTAGGTAGTAAACACCTCTGTCAACCGACATTCCAAGCCCTGCTAATGGAATAAAGCTAAGCCCGAAACTGGCAACAAGCAGTAAATATTTATTAACAACTTTATCAGAAATAGCTCTTAAAAACACAGGAAATGTTAACAAATACAGGATTGTGGTAATATCTCGGGGCATGATTGTAAGTGCTTTTATTGTTGATAGGAATCCTAAACAACCCAGAACAAAAATCGCTCGATTCGACTTCCATTCAAATACATCCAGCAGAAAAACACCAAGCAAAATCCACGTAAGGATTTTAACGATAGATTCCCACGTTCTTGTAGCTCCGATCGACTTTCCGAATAATGAGAATGCCGTTACAGCACGGAGGGGATCTTGGTACACACCATGAATCACTACAAAATCCTTATATGGAACTTGACCTGCCTGATATGAAACTGCAGGTCCCAGACTTTCACCTTCATGGAATGTATCAAAGTTTCCCGATGCAATAAAGGTAGGGCTTGTCATTGCAAACAATATAGCCAAAAAGCTGACAAGCAGTTTAGATAGAATCATTTGCCATACCGTTGTTGGCGGTGCGAAATGTATTACTGAGGGTTTACTTTCAATCTCTTTGAATCTCTTTGGACTGAATTTAGCAAACAGTACTAAGCAGATAACAGGTACAAGGAGTAATACGAGGAATCGAAACGTGTTGTTCGAGGGGTTAAAATGAATGGTTGCTATATCGCTTGTAATGCCCAGGGGATTACTAAATGGCAGCCAAAGGTTATTCCATAAGCTTAAAGCAATAAGTATCCCCACAATAAGCGGAATGGAAAACAATAGAGCGCGTTTCATTATTTCAGTAGCTTGTATTGAATATTTTACAAATAAAAATCGGTCGGCTGATACTTAATGATAGCAACCGACCGACTTTTTCAAATTACGAACAGATGTTTTTATACATCTAAATTCTTTACGTACTGAGCATTACGCTCAATAAACTCTCGACGTGGCTCAACCTTCTCGCCCATAAGCGTATCAAATACGTGAGTAGCTTCCGTAGCATTTTCAATAGTAACTTGAAGCAATGTTCTTGTTTCAGGATTCATTGTTGTTGACCATAGTTGCTCAGGGTTCATTTCTCCCAAACCTTTGAAACGGGAAATGATTATTCCGTCGGATGTTGCTCCCTCAAGTACTACTTCACCTCTTTCATCTTGCATTATTTTAGCTTTTCTGATTCTACGGATTACCTCATCACGTTCGGCTTCATTATATGCATAGTACTCATGTTTACCTTTTTTCACCTTATAGAGTGGAGGTTGGGCAATATAGAGTTTACCTTGGTAAATCAATTCCCGCATGTGTAAAAAGAAAAACGTTAGCAGGAGAGTACGGATGTGCGAACCATCTACGTCAGCATCAGCCATTAGAATAATCTTACCGTATCTTGCTTTGGAAGCATCGAAGTCTTCTCCGAAGCCTGAACCTATCGCAGTGATAATTGTACGAATTTCTTCGTTTTCCAATACTTTATGGATACGAGCACGGTGTGTGTTCAGAATTTTACCACGCAATGGGAGAATTGCCTGAAATCGTCTGTCACGTCCTTGTTTAGCCGAACCACCTGCCGAATCACCCTCAACCAGATACACTTCAGTATCTTCAGCTGTACGAAGTGAACAATCCGATAACTTACCCGGTAATGAGGAAAACTCCAATGCACTTTGGCGGCGTACAAGTTCACGGGATTTCTTGGCAGCCATACGGGCTTCTGCAGCAAGATTTGCCTTTTCAACCATTTTCTTTGCAACTTTAGGATTGCTGTCTAGGTAAATCGCAAGTTGCTCGTTGATAATCGAACGGACAACACCTTCTACATCACCGTTCCCGAGTTTGGTTTTGGTCTGTCCTTCAAATTGCGGCTCAGCAACCTTTGCAGAAATAATCGCAGTTAGTCCTTCACGGAAATCTTCACCTGACAGTGCAGTCTTAATGAGATTATTGGCAACTGCGTATGAATTTACTGTACGAGTAAGAGCCGAACGGAAGCCAGTTACGTGCGTACCGCCTTCAACTGTATTGATATTATTCACATACGAAAGAAGTGTTTCGCTGTAACTATCGTTATACTCAAAGCAAATTTCTACAATCGTATCTGCGCCTGAATCGCTTTTACCTGACCCAGAAATCAAAACGGGAGCAATTACACCTGTTACGCTAGAATCTACATATCTCACAAAATCAACCAAACCACCCGGATAGCAGTACACTTCTTTAGTTCCACCTTCACGCTCATCTTCGAGAGTCATGATAATATCAGGGTTAAGAAATGCAAGTTCGCGCAAGCGTTCAGCAACTTTTTCAGCACGGAATACAACAGTCTTGAAAATTGTATCATCCGGCAGGAAGCGAATTGTCGTTCCTGTTTTTTCAGTATCACCGATAACTTCTACTGGAGTTTGTGGATCGCCTTTTGAGTATTGCTGCTGGTAAATCTTTCCTTCGCGGTACACTGTAGCTGTAAAAGCCATCGAAAGGGCATTTACGCAGGATACACCCACACCGTGAAGACCACCGGATACTTTGTAGCTACCTTTATCGAATTTACCACCGGCATGAAGTGTACAAAGTACAACTTCAAGAGTGGATATTTGTTTTACAGGGTGTGGTCCAGTTGGAATACCACGACCGTCATCCTGAACAGAACATGAGCCGTCTGCATGAATTGTTACATAGATATTTTTACAGAAACCCGCGAGTGCTTCGTCTATTGAGTTATCTACAACTTCCTGAATCAAATGGTGGAGACCTCTGTCGCCAACATCACCGATATACATGGCAGGTCTGAGGCGAACCGCTTCCAAACCTTCAAGAACTTTGATACTATCTTCGGAATAAGCTGATTTTTGGGGGAGTGTGTTTTCTTCGGGGAGTGTTTCTTCGCTCATTAGTGCAGA
>CALMMI010000249.1 GCA_937868245.1 uncultured Ignavibacteria bacterium
TTTTGGTTTGCAATATAAGTAGAATTTTTGTCCAGGCATTTAGGGAGCTGCGGCATTACATTGTAAACAATTAAGTTATGACATTGGTCATGTTTTGGTACAAACAAAAAAACCCTTCCGTTCTGGAAGGGTTTTTTTTCATATTGGGAGTGAGGTTATCGCTTCTTCGGAATTGAATCAGGATACTGCTTCTCAAGAGCCATCCTGTTCTCAACTGCCCAGTCTATTATTAGCTTCTTTTGTGTGGGATTAAGTTCTGCATCACCGTGAATCCATAAATAAGAATCAAGCGGCATTTCACCCTCCTGGATTTCATCTTCTATTTCATGAAACTTTTTTATTTTTCTTCTTATACTATATGTATTGAATTGCGAAAAATTGACTTCCTTTTTACCGTCAGTAACATGACCTGCCAAAAACCAACCCACCGGCTGAATATTTGTGTACCACGGATATTCCGTATGGTCAGAATGGCAATCAAAACAAGATTTCGTAAGAATCGTTTGCACCTCCTGAGGAACTGAAGTAGCATGTGTAATGTCACTTGGAGATAACGAGCTACCCATATTCCTTTCCGGACGTATAAATTAGATTAAAATAATAACAGCCAAGAGCACAATGAATATCTTTTTCTTTTGTGCCGCAACCAATTGAAATATCTTTTTCATACGATTCCCTTAGTAAGTTTTACAAATTGAATTCTTCAATTTTTCTGTATAATGTTGTTAATCCTATATTAAGTAAACGTGCAGCCTCGGTCTTGTTACCGTTCGTATATTGCAATACTTTTTGAATATGCAACCGTTCCACACTCGCCAGATCAAATGCAGAGAGAGTTGCATCTGATCGAACAGAGTTCTGAAAATCATAAGGTAAGTATTCAGGTGTAAGTTCATCTGTATCATTCAATATTACGCTTCGTTCCACTATGTTTTTGAGTTCACGGATATTCCCTGCCCACTGATAACACTCTAAAGAATGGACATATTCCTTACTCATTGTCATAACGGGTTTATTCGTTTTTGCGCAGAAGTATTCCACAAAATATGTTGCGAGCTGCTTAATATCTTTTACACGTTCGCGTAATGGTGGCAGGTGTATCTCGAATACATTTAAACGGTAATATAAATCTGCCCGGAAACGGTGTTCGTCACTTTCTTTTTTTAAATCGCGGTTGGTTGCTGCAATCAATCGGAAATTAACAGTAGTTGGCTTTGAGTCGCCCAGTTTGAAAAACTCTCCGGTTTCTATCACCCGTAATAATTTGGCTTGAAGTTCAAGAGGTATCTCTCCTATTTCATCAAGGAATAATGTACCGCCGTTTGCTTCTTCGAGCAATCCTTTTTTGTCCTTAATAGCTCCTGTAAATGCTCCTTGGCGATGTCCGAATAGCTCACTTTCGAGCATATCCTTGCTGAAGGTACTGCAATTCAACGCTACATAACTTTTACCGGTGCGTTTGCTTGCGGTGTGGATTGCCCCTGCAAATACTTCCTTCCCTGTTCCTGTTTCGCCTGTAAGGAGAACTATCGTATCATTCGGAGCAACTTTTTGAGCAAGGGTAATTGCATCCGAGATTGCATGAGATGCACCGATAATTGAACTGAAAGAATATTTGTCGCCGATATGCCGTTCTAAATCTCGTATACGTTTCTGGAGATGGGCTTTTTCGCTTGCACGATACAGGAGCGGAATGATACGCTCGTTGTCATCACCTTTGGTAATATAGTCGAATGCACCGTTCTTTGTAGCGCGAACACCGTCTGAAATATTACCATAAGCAGTAAGGACTATAATTTCAGTAAACGGATAATCAGTTTTTATTTTTTTGGTAAGTTCCACACCATCGGCATCCGGGAGTTTTACATCACAGAAAACCACATCTATATCGTTATTAGCAATTTTTTTAAGAGCAGATTTTGCGTCTGCCGATTCAATTACTTCAAAACCCTCCGATTGAATCAACCTTGAAAGCAGGGTTCGTATTTTCGGTTCGTCGTCTATTACCAGAACTATACTCATTGTGCAATTTAAAATGATTACAATACCCGAAATATCACCAACTAAACTACGGATAAACACACGGAAACACAAGGGAAACTTCTGTAATACTTATCTTTATATATTTTGATAAAAGGCGAACATCCAATAATATAGAGCTTATTGTATAGGAATACATCACTCTTTATCCTTGTTATTAGGAAATCAATTATGTATTTTTGTACAATTATGCAATTGCATTGCAAATATTACACATTCTTGTCTTGTATGCTTATCCATCGAACACTTAGTGAATCTGTTGTAGAGTACTTGCGTCATTTTCCGGTTACAGTTATCACCGGTCCGCGTCAGTCCGGTAAAACCACTCTTTCGCGTTCTGTATTCGGAAATGAAGTCCCATATTTTAATTTGGAAGACCCGGATACCCGCCTTTTTGCTGAACAAGATGCACGGGGATTCCTCAATAGTTGCGGAGAACGTGCAATTCTTGATGAAATACAACGCGTTCCATCGCTATTTTCATTCCTGCAAAGCCATACCGACAATAATCCTGCATTTCGATTTCTACTTACAGGATCGCATAATTTCGACCTAATGGCATCCATTACGCAATCTCTGGCTGGGCGAGCCGGACTTCTTACGTTATTGCCATTCAGTAATCCGGAATTGCAGGAAGCAGGTATTCCTCCAACCGATTTGGAAACAGCTTGTTGGCAAGGAGGCTACCCACGGATTTTCAGTCAGGATATGCCACCAAAATTACTTTATCCCAATTATGTGCATACCTATATTGAACGGGATGTGCGACAAATCAAAAACATCGGGGATATTTCATCGTTCCTACGATTTATCAAACTTTGCGCGGGTCGTGCGGGTCAGCTCCTTAATCTGTCTTCACTTGCACTTGATTGCGGAATTGCTGTAAATACAGCAAAAGCATGGATTTCTGTACTTGAAGCCGGATATATAGTCTATTTGCTCAAACCTCATCATCAAAATTTCTCGAAACGACTTGTAAAAATGCCTAAACTCTATTTTTACGATACGGGTTTACTCTGTTATTTACTTGAGATTGACAATTCAAAGCAATTGCAAACACATTATGCAAAAGGGGCAATTGCAGAAAATTTCGTCATTAATGAACTTATGAAAGCGTATTTCCATCGTGGAATACATCACCCCCCGCTCTTTTTCTGGCGTGATCATCGTGGGCTTGAAATCGACTGCATTATCGAGCATAATGGT
>CALMMI010000250.1 GCA_937868245.1 uncultured Ignavibacteria bacterium
GATGAGTTGGAGAATACCGTTTCAGCAAAGAATTACAAGTACGCACCGCAGGATTCACTTGGAATTAAACATGATACTACACTGGAAGTAAATCAAGAATTATTGCTTACAGCTTTGGGTGGTGAATCAGCAAATAACATGTACAAATGGTTCAAAAATGGAGTGGAGATACCGGCTGCAACTTCCAAAGAATTTAAAATTGCAAGTGCTAAAAAAGCAGATGAAGGAGTTTATTCCTATCAGGTTACAAATTCAAAAGTACTGAATCTAACACTCTATTCCCGTCCGGTTACAGTATCAGTTCACGAAGAAGTAAAGGGTATAGATGAGGAAACCGGTACACCTGTTCTTACAGTACAACCGAACCCGGCATCTAGCACAATTTCAATCCATACCGGAGAATCTACATCTGTTACCTCGCTTGAAATTTGTGATATGCTTGGAACTGTTGTACAAAGAATGGAAACTAATTCATCGGTACATACTTATTCTCTTGATGTTTCAAACGTAGCATCTGGTGTATATACTGTACGTATGAATGTTTCGGGAAAGTGTGTAGTACAGCAGTTTATGGTATCTCACTAAGGCAATTGGATGAGTTCCGCCACATTTAATTTGGCGAAATCTACACGTACAAGTAAATAATGTTTTTTACAATCAATATTCTACACAATAATCTTTAGGGTAAGACGTTTAGGGAAAAAGCCACCAAAATAAATTTTCTTTACAAAAAGATTTCATTTTGCAAATTTGTGCAACAACATTATATTTGTGCTATGAGAATTAAAATATTCATACTTGCACTGTTTCTTTCCTGCACTTCACTGTTCGCGGCAGAGATTTCACTAGACTTCCTTACAGCCAAATCCGATGGCAAAACTATAACCATCGAATGGAAATCATCTACCGAACGCAGTATTTCACGATATGAAGTGGAACGCGCATCTACCGATCAGCAATACCGTTATGTTGCCCAAGTTGATGCACGAGGCGGACAAAGCTCCTACCACTACACAGATGAAGATGCTTTTATGAAACAAGACGGTGAAACTCCGTCGGTAGCCCAGCTTACAAAATATTCATACCGCTTGAAATATATCGGCAGTGATAATTCAGTCAGTTACTCCAATACTGTAAGTGTTGCCCATAATGTGAGCGGTGTACGCAGAACATGGGGCATGATAAAAGAAATATTCCGCTGATATCACTATAAAATATGACTATATATTTACGAAAGGCAATTGTTTGTTCAATTGCCTTTTTTTCGGCTTTTACGCTCCAAATGTTCGCTGCAAATGATGATGTTTCATCCAAATGCGGTACATTCTCTCCTGAGAATATGGCACGCAACCGAGCAATTGCACAAGGGGAAATCCTAAACGACCCGCCGGTACTCCAAACATCCCACTCTTCGCCTTCGGGAAAATTCTTGATTCATTACGACACTACGGGTATAAATGCGGTAGTTCTAACGGATATTGATCATAACGGTATCCCTGATTGGGTTGATTCAACAGGTATTTATTTGGATTATGCGTATGATGTTGAAGTAAATCAAATGGGTTTTCTTCCTCCCCCACCCGATGGTAACTACGGAGGAACTCCTCAATATGATTTTTATATATCCGATCTTTCAAGTAGAGATTTTTACGGAGTAACATATACACGATATCAAATAAGCAGCACTCCATTCCCCCGTTGGACAACATATATTGAAATTGATAATAATTTTAGTGAAAAAGATATCCGGCAGAACGGAAGTCAGGTTTATAAGACATTCGGATATGATGCACTTAAAGTAACAACTGCTCATGAATTTCACCACGCAATTCAAGTAGGAGCTTATGGTACACCCGTAGAAAATTCCGAAGCTGCAGTAAATGAAATGACAAGTACATGGATGGAATATCGGGTTCATCCTGACATGGTGGACTATGTGAATTATCTGAATAAATTTTTCACACAAAACAGTGCCAATTATTTTGGAAAGAGTGAATTTTATTACGGGTACAGCTATTCCATTGTTTTTGAATATTTCCACAGTTTGTATGGTGATGCTTTCATAAAGCGGATTTGGGAAATAATAGGAACAGGAGTACTCCCCTATCATGCAATAGAAAATGCTTTTCTGGAACGCGGAACTACCCTTGCGCAGGCTTGGTGTAATTTCACAGAATGGATGTACCACACCGGTAAACGGACTATTCCTGGAAAGTTTTTTACAAAGGCTTATATGTTTCCTGAATTAAGCTTTAAACGTCAGGGATTGTATTCTTCTCCCTCGTTCATAGCATCTGAACCGATTCGACCCTTTGAAATTCAACTTACTCAATGTAAGTTACCTGCCGATATAACAACTTCATCACCGGATACAGTTGATTTTATAGTAACATATCCAAACACTAACGACATTGTTAATCACCTTGACCGACCCGGTGAATACACACTTACAATAGCAAAAGAACAGTTACCGGGAACAATAGAGGGTACAATGTATAAATGGGAAATTACATCACCCAATAGCGAAATGTGCTCAAATCATTTTCTGACAAACGGTTTTTCATCGAACACAAGCGACTTTGTTTACCCTAATCCGTTTCACATCGGTTCTGGTTCTGATATTTCATTGTACTTCCCCGTTCCTGTGGATGCTAATTACAATGATAAAATTACCCTCAGCATCTATACTCTTGAGTGGCAGTCCGTCTTCTCAGGTGAAATAGCAGCTAACCTTTACAACGGAAAGCGTATGGTACGGTGGACTCCTGAAATAAATCTTCTTAGCTCAGGGGTGTATCTTTATACTTTGGATATACATGAGAGAACTACACTTGGTAAGTTTTCTGTGGTGA
>CALMMI010000251.1 GCA_937868245.1 uncultured Ignavibacteria bacterium
GATATCAACGTAGTAAGAGTTGCAGTGGGTTTGATAGCTAATTCACTTAGTGCAGTAGTAGAAAAACAAGCTGAGGAAATCAAAGCACTAAAACTCGCAGTTTCTAAAACAGACGAGAAAATGGAACAAATCAACAACACTCTTGCTATGTTAGTACCAGGATACAGAAAATCAGTTAACATACCTACAAGTATGAAAACACAATCTAAAGACTACCTCGATGAGGTTTTAGGCAATGTTCAGAATGGTCAAAAACAACAGCCTATTAAGAGAAATACAACAATTACTCCTGTAACTACCGATCAATTACCTGCGGATAAAGTTGTTGTTCCAAGCGCATTCTTTACAGACGATATGATGAAAGAAGCATTCGAAATTGCTCAGAAACAAGCTGCTGAATCCGGAGAAGATATGTCAATTCATCCGTTCTTCGGAAAAATGACTTCAGACCCGGCTTACAAGGAATTAGCAATGAAGAAGATTCAAAATCAACTGAATAAAACAGCGATAGACCAACTAATTAAAAACAGCTTGTCCAAATCAGCTAAAAATTAATTCATCCTTAATCATTGTCTAACAATCCCTTGGAAATAATACTATGAAAAATATTTTTAAATTTAGTGGTGTGTTTTTATTGTTGTTCGGGCTGTCAATCCCGTACAATGCCTCTGCAGAGAACTTTAACTTTCAAACATCATTGGTACATACGGTCTCTAAAATGATTACTCCTGTTGCAGCAGTGGACTGTAACGGAGCAAGTACACCTGCAACTCCTGTGCCGTATGATGCTGTTGAGATTATGAAAACCCCTGATGATTTTACAGCTGTATCGTTCAGAGTGTACTATTCTGATGATTTGAATACTCCGATTTATAATTATCTCAACAATTCTCCTGCTGCAGTTAATTTCAATGCAACAACAGGCGAAATATCTTATACGATGAACGGAATTGCTCAAACGAGAAAACAACTTACAGCTAAGGTGTTTTTGAATGCTGCCGGAACAGGTACACCTTTTGAAAGTAAACAATTCTATACATCAGCAGCAAACTCCAATCCTCCGATTGGTACAATTGTCCCATTTTACGGTTCTTCTGTAAGTGCTACATTGAACTTAGGTGGTTGGTTCTTATGCGATGGAACTTCCATCGCTTCAATAAGTGACGATGTGTTATTCCCGGCAGAGAAAACTGCCCTGCAAACTATCATCGGAAGCGCAAATCTACCCGACTTACGCGGTGTCTTTTTGCGTGGTATTGACCCCGCAGGAACCTATGACGCAACAGCCGGTAGAGCACCGGGTAATCTTCAAATGAGTGAAATCACAGGTCACACTCATAATTACGATAAAACCAATACTCCTACTTCAAGTGCAACTGTTACCGGTGATTTAAGTCTATCTCAATCATCTACTACGGTAACGGATGATGCTGCAAATCAAGTAAGCGTAATCCAAACTGTGTCTTTGAATGGTAGTGGAAGCCACTCACACAATCTTACATATACAGCTACTGCTACTACAACAGCAGGCTCGGGTACGGAAACACGTCCTGTGAATAAGGCTGTGAATTACCTTATAAAAGTACGGTATTGATGTAAGTTCACTGGTGCAATTGCAGAACTCCCTCAAGGAATCAAACCTTGAGGGAGTTTTTTTGTTTAAAGACAATTCCAAGGCAATTTCCATTTTGTTTTCTTTAGTGAAAAAAAGGAGTATTTGTTTATAAAAGCATAATAATGGTAATTGTCTATCACTTTTCTATTGCAATTGCACATGAATAGCAAAAAAAGTACGTAAGTTTGTAGGAGAAAAATAAGGTCAAACGAGGTGATTACGTACAAATTCAGATGAAAAATTGAATTTTTATACTGCTAACACTGTAAAATAGTTGGGTTTACCTTGTTCTCACATAAGACACTTTTAGGTTGTTACTCTTGTAGGATTAACGCTTACTCTTGTCAGCAATATTGTTTTGTAAGTTTTTATATATTTTTAAAGGATTCAGCATGAAATCTTTTCTTCTGTTTTGCGCCGGCGCGTTATTGGCGGGGAGTCTGAATACTGCCTATGCACAAATGCCTCGAAATTTCACTGTTCAGGGCGTGATAACCGACAGCAGTTCCAAGCCCGTAGCCGACGGCATTCATACAATAGAGATTACACTCTACGATAAACAAACAGGAGGCAGCCCTCTTCATACGGAAGAATTCATCCTTCCTATTACCAAGGGGTTGTTTAATCTAACCCTGGGGACTGCCAAACCGTTATCTAAAAATATAACATTCGACAAACAATACTATGTCGGGATAAGTTACGACCACAAACCGGAAGTAACCCGTATCCCGTTAAGCTCTGTTCCGTATGCCCTTATGACGGAAAGTGTGCCGGATGGAAGCATCACTACCAATAAAATAGCTGACGGGAGTGTTACAACGAGTAAAATACAAGATGGAAGTATCACATTGGATAAACTTTCAATCGAGCTGCAAACCGAAAAGAAAACCTCTAAAGGACTTGCTAATGCTGCAACAGGGGCATTTGCATTTATCGGTGGCGGTGATGCGAACGTTGCCTCGGGAAGTTATTCGGCTGTAACAGGTGGTTTTACAAATAAAGCACAAGCAAATTATGCAATTGCTGCCGGTGGTAGTACCAATACAGCAAACGCACTATATTCAACGGTTAGTGGAGGCTCCTCGAACAGTGCAAGTGGTGCAAATGCTACTGTAAGCGGTGGAGGCTCGAACTCTGCAAGCGGTTCTAATGCAGTAGTTGGGGGCGGTAATACAAACGCGGCAACAGCAACTTATGCAACGGTAAGTGGTGGTAACGCCAACACAGCAAATACAACTCAAGCAACAGTTAGCGGTGGTTATAATAATAAAGCCCAAGCATCAGCTGCAACGGTTAGCGGCGGTAATTCAAACACAGCATCAGGTTCATATTCTAATGTTAGTGGAGGTATAAGCAACCTTGCATCCCAGCCATACGCCTCAGTGAGCGGAGGAAATGATAATTCTGCAACAGGATCAATGGCAACTGTTGGCGGTGGTGCTTCTAATACTGCATCAGGTAATTCATCTACTGTAAGTGGTGGTAATACAAACCTTGCAAATAATACGTATGCAACGGTAGCAGGTGGTTTCAGCAACCAAGCAACCGGGCAATATGCTTCAGTTGGTGGCGGGAATGGAAACAAAGCAACTGCATCGGCTGCAACAGTAGCCGGCGGTAATACGAACCTTGCAAACGCTGTTAATTCCACAATTGGCGGTGGTGGTAATAATATCGCTTCCGGTGTAAATTCTACAATTGCCGGAGGTTCTAATAACACTGCTTCAGAAAGTAATTCTTATGTGGGCGGTGGTATAACGAACCTTTCACAAGGGCTGTCAGGAACAATTGGCGGTGGTGATAATAATGGAAACAGCGGTCAATACGGAACTATCGGCGGCGGTAAAGATAATACCCAGTCATCTACCGGAGGTACAATCGGCGGAGGTATGACGAACTCTGTCCGCAGCACTTCCACAGCAAGTACAATTGGTGGCGGTCGCGAAAATACTATCGGTGAAAATTCACTCTACAGTACAATCGGTGGCGGTTATATAAACGTGATTCCAAATTCGGACAGTTCAACAATCGGAGGCGGATCAAAAAATACGATTCAAGACGAAGCCGACGGTTCGACGATCGCGGGTGGTATCACGAATACTATCAATACGAACGCTCTGGTTGGGTCAATAGGAGGTGGATGGCAAAATATAATTACGAATACAGACAGTGCAACAATCGGTGGAGGATCGGTAAACTCTGTATTAAATGAATCTGATGCTTCTACAATTGGCGGCGGTTCAGATAACATGATAATCAATGCTTCTACCCTCAGCACCATTGGCGGTGGACGTTTGAACACTATAACCAATTCTGATTCATCAACTATTGCTGGCGGAACGAACAATACCGTTATAAACGATGCAGACGCATCCACAATCGGTGGTGGTTCTGATAACACAATTCAAACAGGATCATTGGTATCCACAATCGGTGGCGGTTGGACGAATACCGTAACGAACACCGATAGTGCAACAATTGGCGGCGGTGCAAAAAATACAATCATCGATGAATCCGACGGTTCAACAATCAGTGGTGGTGCAGACAACATTGTAACCACGACAGCGACAGTAGGAACAATCGGCGGCGGTAGAATGAACACATTGAATAATACAGACAGTTCAA
>CALMMI010000252.1 GCA_937868245.1 uncultured Ignavibacteria bacterium
ACATCCTTTACACCCGGACCGTTTATTAAAAATGTTGACGATTTTTTTGCCGGAACGTTCGGTGGAGAAGGGATTTATAAAAGTAATGATTACGGTATAACGTGGACGCCTAACAATTCCGGCTTAACAAGTCATTATGTATATGCTTTATTGGCAAACAACGAAATACTATACGCCGGGACAGAAGGGAGCGGAGTGTTCACCAGTACAGATAACGGTGAAACGTGGAGTACAAATGAATCGGATATTTCAAACCAGGCGGTACATTCGTTTGCTGCAATCGGTAAAGTGGTTTTTGCCGGAACAAATGAGAACGGAATATACCGCAGCTCCAACAACGGTGAAAGCTGGGAACACCTGAATTCAGATATTACGTCGAAATATATTAATTGTATGCAAGTGATTGAGAATACACTTGTTGTCGGAGCATTTGGCAAAGGGGTGTTCTACAGTACCGATTTAGGCGCAACGTGGAGGGAATATAATTCAGGATTGCAGAATAAAAATGTGAACTCGTTATTGCGGTCGGGGAATAATCTTTTAGCAGGAACGTATGGCTCAAGTGTGTGGGTAAATACGGCTGTCCCGTTGGAAGTTTCCGAAAATGTGAATGGAGCAGTAGCCTTAAACCGCCTAACATGCTACCCAAACCCGGCAACCAACACCCTTACAGTTGACCGCACAACCCTACAATTTCCGGAAAACGCTGCGGTGCAGTACACACTATCCACACTTATTGGTGGTAAGGTAATGGAATTTACCAAAAGTGAACGTGTGTTCACCGTGCCGTTAGATGGTTTACAAAGCGGGGTGTATTCTCTAACTGCCGATGTAGGTTCGTATAGAGCGGCGGTAATGGTAACAGTAATGGAGTAATTTTTTTTTGCATTTGGGGTTCGTGCATACGGTTTTTAGATGGCAGTTTGCGGACACCCATTGCCGTCCTGGCAGCGATGATAGTCAACCTACAATGACAAACCTTCAAGGTTTTTTGAAACCTTGAAGGTTTTTTTTTATTGACACCCTGACAATCAATGTGGTTCAGTCATTATAGTATTGTTCTAACTTAGTAACCCCACCCCACCCTCCCCGACAGGGTGGGCTTCCAAGTGATAGTCTAACTTTTTCTTTCTTTCACCTTCCCGGTAGGGGAAGGTAGGGATGCGGTTCTGACATGGAATTTCAGAAAGTAACAGTTCACCTTGATAAAGGTGAACCAGGGGGGGGGATATTCGTGTACCTCAAAAAAAACATTGGAATCAAAATAATTTACAGAAAAAAAATATCCAAATAAAATAACAGTGTAAATACTAAAAAATAAATTGTATGTTAGACGGAAATTAATGTGTAAGTGTAATTCCTACAAAACTATGTGTTATTCAGAAAAGGAGGTTCAATTCAAAATAATTCATTCTGTTGAAATATAAAAATAATGTATTGTTGGTTGATAAATGATTCTGTAGTACAATTGTACAGGTGCTTTTTTTTGCATGAATTAAGGTTAGATAAAGCATTGTTTCTTACAGATCACAACGGGCTGTACTTCTATCATACAATCGGGAAGCTTCTATGAAACTACTATTTAAGACAAATCTACGGCTTGGCTTTGCAGTTTTGTTCCTCTTGCTCTCGTATTTTGGTTGGAGGTTGTATAATGTATCCAAAGAATCAAATACAAATGCTGAATGGGTAACACACACACATGAAGTAATGCTTGCACTTGAAGAAGTGTATGTAACATCTGTTGATATCCAAACAGGTGAACGCGGTTATGTTATAACTTCTAATGAAGAATTTCTAAAACCGCTTCAAAATGGCATCCCACGGGTGCGCCAATTAACATCTGCCCTCCGCAAACAAAAATCCAGTAATACAATTCAATTAAAGAACCTTGATTCCTTGGAATCGTCTATTGAATATGAAATTAAAATTTCGGAAGAAATTGTCAATCTTCACAAAAACAACGGTGCGGAAGCAGCTTCGGCAGCTATAAGTTCAAAAATAGGTAATCGCTCGATGGACAGAATTCGATATTGGATTACCGTAATGAACGATGAAGAAAAAAAACTGTTGGAATCCCGTGTGGCAGCATCAAAAGAATCGAATGCGTCACAGGCATTCCTGTTAAACTCTTCTCTCGGATTACTGTTTGCCTTTACAACAGTTCTCTTTTTCAGTATCAAAAAATACCCCGCTATTTACGAAAAAAACCAAAAGGATTTAGAAAGGAGAGTAAAGGAACAAACCGATGTAATTGGAGCAACTCTGGCATCTAATGCAGATCTAAAATATGAAATTTACGAACGTAAAAATGCAGAAGAGGCAATGCGACGTGCAGAAGCTAAATACCGTCACACTCTAGATGCTATGATGGAAGGGTGCATAATATTTAATTACGACTGGGTATGCATCTATATTAATGATACAGCCGCTAAATTTGCTCAAAAACCCAAAGAAGATTTGTACGGATTTACAATACAGGAAATGTATCCCGACATTATGGAAAGGTCAACATTTACCTATCTGAAACGGTGCATGGAGGAACGCGAGTCTCAATATATACAGAGTGAAGTACTATCTTCTGCCGGAGTTCCAACATTCTTCGATATAAAAATACATCCTGTAGAGGAAGGTGTATTCATTCATTCCGTTGATATCACCGAACGTAAACTGACAGAGCAGAAACTTAAAAAAAGCGAAACGATGCTTATGGATTCCGGTAAGCTTGCATTGGTTGGCGGTTGGGAGATTGAAACAGAAACGATGAGACTTACATGCTCATCTCAAGTGTATGATATTTATGAATTGGAATATTCCAAAGACTTTGTGTTCGAGAATGGTTTGGCAGCATATCCTCCGGAGGCACAGCTAATTATCGAAGGTGCAATAAACCGCTGTATTGAATTTGGTGAGCCGTGGGAACTGGATGTTCCCTTTATTACGTCTAAAGGAAATCATAGGTGGGTGAAAACCCAGGGTAGAGCTGAGTTCGTAAATGATAAATGTGTGCGTATTTATGGAGCATTACAAGATATTACCAAAAGTAAAATTGCTGAGGATAAACTACGCAAAAGTGAAGAACAATTTCGGCTTATCACCGAGAATGTTGCAGATATGATTGCCGTGCTGGATCTGGAAGGGAAGCGCATATACAACAGTCCGTCGTATAAAGCTATACTTGGAGATCCTAAATTATACGAAGGCACGGATTCTTTTCTGGAGATTCATCCGGATGACAAGGAGAAAATAAGAACAATATTTAGAGAAACGGTTGAAACAGGAAAAGGGCAAAAGGCGGAATACCGTTTCATGCTCAAGGATGGAAGTACGCGGTATATAGAATCTGAAGGAAGCATCATCCGTGATTATCATGGGAATATATCGCAAGTGATTGTTGTTTCAAGGGATGTTACCGAGAAAAAACTAATGGAACATCAATTCTTGCGCGTACAGCGGATGGAGAGTATCGGTACGTTGGCAGGCGGGATAGCTCACGATTTGAATAATATCCTCTCGCCGATTTTACTTTCAATTTCGATGCTCAGGAAAAAAGTAAGCGATGATCAGGCGCAGCGCACATTAAATCTGATAGAATCAGCCGCGATGCGCGGCGCTGAACTTATCAAGCAGGTGCTGTCGTTTGCCCGCGGTGTGGACGGTGAATTTACGAATCTGCAAGTTCGCCATCTTATTGAAGAAATCCATAAGATTGTTCACGAAACTTTCCCGAAATCAATTTATATGCAGGTGAAAGTTCCCAAAACCTTGCCTACAATCTTTGCAGATCCAACACACATCCACCAGGTGTTGATGAACCTGTGCGTAAACGCCCGCGATGCCATGCCGAACGGCGGAAGATTGGATGTGGAAGCTGAAACAATGATACTTGATGAACAATATGTACGGATGCACCTGGATGCAAAAGCAGGAAAATTTGTGGTAATAACCGTTACTGACCAGGGAATGGGCATTCCTCCGAAAGTGATGGAAAGAATTTTTGAACCGTTCTTTACCACAAAAGGAATAGGCGAAGGTACAGGTTTGGGGCTCTCGACTGTAATGGCTATTATCAAAAGTCATGGCGGGTTTGTAAGTGTGTATAGTGAAATAGGTAAAGGTACTATGTTCAAAGTGTACTTACCTGCTCAGGAAGGCGAGGATACATATTTGAATGGAATTGAAGATAAACGTAGTTTTGGGAATGGTGAGCTAATTCTTGTTGTGGACGATGAGGAAAG
>CALMMI010000253.1 GCA_937868245.1 uncultured Ignavibacteria bacterium
TTCCCGTCGCCCAACAGCACAACATTGCTCTTATCACTTTTTACGTTCTTACAAGCATTCCGGGTATCTATTACTACACGACTGTTTTTAACAATCATATCATAGTCAAAGTCCGAATGATCTGTTGTAATCACAATAATATCATGATTTTGCAATAGTTCAGGAGTTAAAGCCGCTTCTGAATTGACAATAGTTCCCAAAATATTTGTCGATGGGATATAACTGTCATAATACGAAATGTTCTTAATGCCATCTTGAATCAGTACTTCCGCAACTTTCAAAGCAGGTGAGTGACGCAAATCATCCACATCACGCTTGAATGCCATTCCTAAGAGCAGCACCTTTGCATTATCCATAGTTATCGGCTGACGTGCAATTTCCCGTACAATCATCGAACGGACATAGAATGGCATCGATTCGTTCACTTCAGCAGCAAGAGTAATAAAATTGGTTTCAAAATCAAATTCACGTGCCATCCACGAAAGATAATATGGGTCAATCAGAATGCAGTGCCCTCCAATACCGGGTCCCGGGTAGAACGGCATAAAACCGAATGGTTTAGTTGCTGCGGCATCTACCACTTCCCAAATATTGACACCGATACGGTCGCAAAGTTGTGCAAGTTCGTTAACAAGGGCAATGTTTACACTACGGAAAATATTCTCGAGAAGCTTTTCCATTTCAGCAACATCGGGTGAACTTGCAGGGATGATTTTTTCGATAATAACCTGATTTACAGCACACGCAAGCATTGTACACACTTCACTCACCCCGCCGACTACGATTGGAGTGTTTCCTGTGTGCCAGTGCTTATTTCCGGGATCAATACGCTCTGGAGAGAATGCCAGGAAGTAATCACGCCCGGCTTTCATCCCGCCTTTTTCCAAAATCGGCTGAACGTATTTCGTAGTAGTTCCGGGAAAAGTTGTGCTCTTGAGTATGATAATCTGTCCTGGACGTAGCGATTTTGCTACTTCCTCGGTTGAATGAACGATATGGGAAATATCAGGATCTTTGTTGGGTGTAAATGGGGTTGGAACACAAATAAAAATGGCATCGCATTCGCCGCACCGTGAAAAATCGGTAGTGGCAGCCAGTGTTCCATTGTTCATTACATTCCGTACATTATCATTAGAAATATCCTGAATGTAATTTTCACCCCGCAAAAGTGAGGAGATTTTGCGGTCATCAATATCAATTCCGAGAGTTTTGATTCCTTTCATCGCAAATTCCACTGCAAGAGGCAAACCTACATATCCCAAACCGACTACACCAACGGTGAACTCGCGGTTTTGGATAGATTTCAGTAATTCTTGAGGATTAACAGCTGTATTGGTTGATGTTGTTAGAGCCATAGAAAGTTCTTGTTATTATTGAAATTAATAATTGTATTTGTTTCCGGATAAATATTTTATTGAACGTACAGATTCACCTATTATTACTGCACATTATACTGATTGTGATAATATTTCATGTACTCACCTGATCGTACATGGTTGCACCATTCTGTATTCTCTTGATACCATCTGACGGTTTGTTCCAACCCACTTTCAAAACTAAGGGTTGGTTTCCAACCGAGTTCATTCTTTATTTTGGATGAATCTATTGCATAACGGCGGTCATGTCCGGGACGGTCTTTTACATAGCTGATCAAATCTTCGCTTTTGCCTGTAAGTGCCAAAATTGCTTTTACAACGTCTATGTTTCGTTTTTCCGAATCTGCACCTACATTATAAACTTCACCAATTTTGCCGTGTGTATATGCCAGCCATACAGCGGCACAATGGTCGTAAACGCTAATCCAGTCCCGAACATTCAATCCGTCACCATACACAGGTAAGGGCTTCCCCTCCAGTGCATTAAGAATCATGAGCGGAATGAGTTTCTCGGGGAATTGATACGCGCCGTAATTATTCGAACACCGCGTAATCTCCGCCGGAAAATTATACGTATGCACAAATGACCGCACAAGACAATCAGCCGCCGCCTTCGCCGCTGAATAGGGAGAATTTGGCGCAAGCGGACTCTCTTCGGTGAATTCACCGTGAGCCCCAAGCGAACCGTACACCTCATCGGTCGAAACCTGTACGAAGCGTTCGAGACCGAGTTCGCGCGCGACGGTCA
>CALMMI010000254.1 GCA_937868245.1 uncultured Ignavibacteria bacterium
ATCTTCGTTAACTTTATGAGCGCGTGCTTTGTCTTGTGGTCTATTCTTGGCAAAGTCTCTGCCCATCGGTGAGCCATACGGTCTCGGAACAAACGGTTTTTTCAAATATAATACACTCTATGGTAAACAATACTGTTTTATAAGAACGCAAAAATACTTTGTTATACAGTAATAACAAAACAATCTAAATCTTTTTTTGCATTTTATTGAAAATTATCCTACTTTGTGGCTCAATTTGCTCTTTTAGCAGTCCAATTTCTCATTTTACTCTCTAAATTTTTATGTCTGAATTTATCCGAAATGATCAAGAACTCCGCCGACTTGAAGAATTGCAGCATCTACGCAGTGCAGGAATCAATCCATATCCGGCGGTTTTTGAAAAAACTCATTCTTCTGCAACTATTCTTTCAACCTTTTCCGACGAAGCTCCTGCTGCAAGTTATGCGGTTACCGTAGCAGGTAGAATTATGGCAATTCGTAAAATGGGTAAAGCTACATTTTGCCATATCCAGGATGCAGAAGGTAAAATTCAGATTTATATCAAAAAAGACGATTTACCTGAATTTTATGAATTGCTTCCGATGCTGGATATTGGTGATATTATAGGAATCGAAGGGTATGTTTTCCGTACCCGTACCGGTGAAGTAAGTGTGCATTCACGTACTGCTACTCTCCTTTGCAAGTCCTTAACACCAATTCCTGTACCTAAAGAAGAAACTGATGAATTCGGAAATAAGATTGTGCACGATGCTTTTGCAGATAAGGAAATGCGCTATCGCCGCCGTTATGTGGATTTGATCGTCAATCCGCAAATCCGTGACGTATTCCGTAAACGCTCCAAAATCATTACTACCATGCGTAGATTTTTCGATGATCGCGGATGGCTCGAGGTGGAAACGCCAATTCTGCAACCACTCTATGGCGGAGCGTCTGCCCGACCTTTTACTACACATCACAACGCACTTGATATTCAGTTATCCGTGCGTATAGCACTTGAACTATACTTGAAACGTCTGCTAGTAGGTGGATTAGACGGCGTGTACGAAATAAGCAAGAATTTCAGAAATGAAGGGATGGACAAAACCCATAACCCCGAATTTACAATGATGGAAATTTACGTAGCATATAAAGATTACGTATGGATGATGGAGATGACAGAAGAGCTTGTAAGTACAATCGCAAAAGAAGTGAACGGCTCATTAGAAGTTGAGGTTGGCGGTAATCTAATAAATCTTGCTCCTCCATACCGTCGAGCTACCATGTTTGATTTGCTTAAAGATGCAACAGGCATGAACCTAAGAGGTCTTAACCGCGAAGAATTACTTATAGCTGCAAGAAAACTGAATGTGGAAGTTGAAGCAACTTCTTCACAAATGAAGGTTCTTGATGAAATTTTCTCTCAAACAGTACAACCTTCACTTATTCAGCCAACGTTTGTGATGGATTTTCCGGTGGAAATGTCCCCTCTTGCAAAAGCTCACCGTTCTGAAGACGGACTTGTAGAACGGTTTGAACTATACGTGAACGGAGATGAACTTACTAATTGTTTTACAGAATTGAACGACCCTATCGACCAGCGTGAACGCCTTGAACAGCAAGCGTCTATCCGTGCTGACGGTGATGATGAAGCCATGCAATTGGATGAGGACTTCCTATATTCAATAGAAGTGGGTATGCCGCCTACAGCAGGACTTGGAATCGGTATCGACCGCTTGGTTATGCTTCTGACAGGTCAGGACTCAATTAGGGATGTGTTGTTCTTCCCGCAAATGAAACCGGAAAACAAGCAATGAATAAAAACAGGTATTTCTTAAAAAAAACTATAACCCCATATAAACCTTGAAGGTTTTAAAAACCTTCAAGGTTTTCTTAGGGAACTGCTGATTACAAATCAGCAGTTCAAATAAACCATGAACATCACCTATTCAAAATGGATTGAAACATCCGAAACGGCAGAGCAGCAGCTCGAGAAGCTGTTGGGTATGTTTACCTACCTTTTGCTTCAAACAGGTGGTGATATTGACGATGTACTCGAAATAATGGAACTGCTTGATGACCGCTACCAAATCCTTGGCGATATGACCATGGACGAGTTTATCGAGCAAATGAGAGCAAAGGGGTATTTAGATGATAAAGACGGAAAGGTAAATTTCACCCCAAAGGCAATCCAAAAAATCCGTACTGATGCACTCGCTGAAGTGTTTAAAGGATTGAAAAAATCTGATTTTGGGAATCATGAAACACCACATTCAGGTCGTGGAATAGAACGTCTCCCCGATACACGGGAATTTGCATTCGGCGATGCTGCAAATATCGACCTTACCCAAACCATTACCAACGCTCTCCAACGCCAAAGTGATATTGATTCATTCAATTTACAGGAAGATGATATACGTGTATATGAAACAGAGCACTTTGCTTCATGCGCTACCGTATTAATGATTGATATTTCCCACTCGATGGTTCTCTACGGAGAAGACCGTATTACTCCAGCAAAACAGGTTGCGATAGCCCTTACTGAACTCATCCGTACTAAATTCCCGAAGGATATGCTCGAGGTTCTTATGTTCGGTGATGAAGCTCGCCGCGTGAGTGTGAATGACATTCCATTTATTAATGTTGGACCGTTCCATACCAACACTCGCGACGGGTTGCGATTAGCCCGCCAACTTCTCAAAAAAAGTCGTGGTAAGAACAAACAAATCTTCATGGTAACCGACGGCAAACCATCGGCTATGTTCGATGATGCTGGAAGGCTATTCAAAAACTCAATGGGGTTAGACCAACGGATTGTTAATAAAACACTTGATGAAGCAGTGGCATGTCGCCGAGATGGAATCACCATCTCAACATTCATGCTAGCCCGTGACCAATACCTTGTGGATTTTGTAGAAGAAATGACTACTATCAATAAAGGGCGAGCCTTTTATTCAGGTTTAAATAAACTTGGTGAAACAGTCTTTGTGGATTATCTCAATAATCGTAGAAAGAATTTTAGAGGGTGATATTACTATTTCACATATGGTTACGACATTACAATATATGGTTACGACAATACAATGCAGCTTATTGCAACAGGGATTTAGTGCTTTAGACTATATTTAGATTACATAGCTGATATTGATAACTCCTCAATTGGCCAAATATCTGGTTAAGTTGCAACAACTACCCTGACTCCAAATTTTTACAAAGAAACTTATAAACCTACCATTTGTCTGTTTCTTTCACTTATCCACCATCATTATCCACTCCCTTAGCACTGTCTGTAAATCGTCCTCTCTATCTTTGACATCATCCATACTTGAAAATGTTGCAATCCTTCTACCGTCAGGATAATTGCCTTTCAATAATCCTGTCTGGTCGCTAATTTTTGAACCTGTAGGGAATACAAGCAGAACAACATCCTTTTTATGGAGATTGAATACAACAATGTCTCGTTTGTATTCTTTTGGGTCAAAAGACTTCATTTCACCGGAATAATAAAAACTTGGTGAGTTCCATTTTATTTGTTCGTCAATTTCATTGTTTGAGGACAAAACAATTTCCCTTAAAACTTCCACAACCGGCTTGAGTGGGTGTTCAAGTTTGAGTAAGTAATCAGTTACTTGCTCTACATTTGTTAGTTTGGTTTTCTTAGCCATTGTTTGATTTTAAAAAATTTTCATTTCATGGCAATTCTTCTACTTCCCATAAGGCTTCTCTATAAACCTCTTTGCTTCCTCATGTGAGTTTTGGCGGTCGTCCCAAGAGAGAACTTTGTTGTATTGCATAATGGCAAGGTCACGTTTGCCCTGCATATCGTAGATATTGCCAATCTTAATATTCACCTTTACTGTAAAACCTGAAACATCTTCATCAAGATGCCTTCCACCTTCATCGCATTTATAAAAGTACCTAAGTGCAGAATCTAACTGGTTACGGTTCATCAAGCCGACTCCTACATAGTATAATGCTTCACGGGCAGTGAGTAAGTCATACGAGCCATTCTTCTTATCAATACATTTCCTAAGAGCATCTCGCCATGTTGCTTCGTACTCGGGATTAAAACCCAGTTGAACTTGGCATCGTCCCACATATCGTTGGAAATACGCGTTATCAGGATACAATGTAAATAAGTCCTGAGCAATCTTCATTGCTTCGGTAGGGTTTTTCTCGAATTGATAGTAAATCTGCAAAAGGACAACCTTAGCTTCGGTGGAAGCATATTGAGCACGTTTACTTGCAGTAGCAAGTTGTAATATTCCTAATTGTTTATCTCCACTCGGCAAGAACAGCATAGCAGCTTTTAGAATTGGGTACTGCTCCGGCAGTACCGCAGCAAAGTAATTATAGAGCCCTGCACCAAGCATTACATCGTGGTTTTGAGGTGCAAGTTTTTGGCATTCCATTAATAGGTCGAAACCGATACGACCATCGTCTGCTGCTTTTAGGTATTGCTCACGAGTTGCATAGAATCTTCCACGATACCCAACTGCTCCTCCTTTGAAAAATATTGCAGGCACATCAATTCTGTTCTTCTCAATCAAGCGGTCACATACTTCAATAGTCTTCTCAATTTTTTGCAGGAAAACATCATCCAATGCTTTTGAACGGCTGCTTGTAGTAGTAATTCTCCACCACTCAACCATCGCATCAAGAAAGTACCCGGCTGGATGCTCCGGATACATTTGGCGCACTTTACTGAAATTCGCAGCAGCACTATCGAACTGGAGATTATAGATTCGCTGTGCACCTTTTTTCACTAATATATCTGCATCAGAGCGCATAATCGTCCACTGGGCAGAAACGGAAATTGAGCAAAGAAATGAGATAACTATGGTGACTAACGAGAATTGAAGCATGTTGATTTTATTGAAATTAAGAGTCAAGTTTATGTTTAAATTTGATGCCACGAGCTTCCGACTCG
>CALMMI010000255.1 GCA_937868245.1 uncultured Ignavibacteria bacterium
AGAAGTATTCAGATTGAAAAATATTGAACTTGCCGAGCTCAACAATAAACTTGATCTCCTGAACCGTGAAAAGGATGATATTATGGGAATCGCAGTTCATGATCTTAAAAATCCCATTTTTAGCATTCGTTCATGTGCAAAAATGATTCATGATAACCTTAACAAAATGAAAACCGAAGAAATTCTCGAAATTACCGATGATATTCAACGTTCTTCCTCCGTGATGCTCGAGATAGTATCCAGTCTATTGGATATTAACCGTATAGAAAGCGGAAAACTTGAAGTTACGCTTGCTCCACTTAAAGTGCATGATGTAATCGAATATAGTTATGTTACATTCGCAAATGAAGCTTCAAAAAAGCTGATAACCATTTCCATTATTCAAGAAGAACCATCATTATGTGTATATGCCGATGAGTTTTTATTGAAACAAGTTCTTGATAATCTTATATCCAATGCTGTAAAATACTCACCTAAAAATACTACTGTTACCATTTCTGCCAAATCGACTGAAAACAGAAAAGCACTCATTACGATTACCGATCAAGGACAAGGGTTTACTTCTGATGATATGACCAAAATTTATGGGAAATTTCAACGGCTGTCAGCCCAGCCGACCGCCGGAGAGCATTCTACAGGTCTTGGACTTTCGATTGTTAAAAAACTTGTGGAGTTAATGAACGGTAAGATATGGTGCGAAAGCGAAGGCAGAGGAAAAGGTTCGTCATTTACTATTGAGTTAGGGTTAGCATCCTTACAGGAATAGTTTATCATACTGCAAAAGGCGAACAATTGTTCGCCTTTTGCAGTTTTAATCTATATTAAAGTCTTATATCAGAAGCCCTTAATCATGACCTTAATAGAATCAATTGCTTCACCAATCGGTAAAATTTGACGTTCACCTGTTCTTCTGTTTTTAAGCTCCACATTTCCTGCTGCCAGATTTTTATCCCCTACTATCACTTGTACAGGCATTCCGAGTAAGTCAGCATCGTTGAATTTTACCCCGGGAGATACATCTCGGTCGTCGAAGAGCACATCAAATCCGGCTTCTTTGCACTTTTTATCTAATTCCTCACAAGCATTTTGGACTGCCTCCGATTTTTTCAAGCCCAGTCCTAACAAATGAATATCAAACGGTGCAATCGACGGAGCGAATTTAATCCCTTTGTCATCATGGCTTTGCTCTATAAAACAAGCCATGATACGCTCAACTCCAATACCGTAGCTTCCCATAATTATTGGATGTTCTGTTCCTGTTTCATCAAGGAACATAGCTCCGAGAGCCTGAGAATATTTGGTTCCAAGTTTGAAGATATGCCCAACTTCGATTGCATTCACAACGCGCAGACCTTTTCCACACCCTGTTGGACACAACTCCCCTTCTTTAATTGTACGGAGGTCGAAATAGCCGGAGATAGTACAATCACGACTCAAATCAATATTCTTGAAATGGAATTTATCCTTGTTAGCACCGCTTACCAATCCGTTAGCATTTTCAAGGCGTTTATCAGCATATATTTTCAGAGGGGTTTTCAGATTAATAGGACCTATTGACCCGGCGTGCGCGCCAGTTAAATCGAAAAGTTCATTTTCTTCAGCATGGCGAATATTTGTTGCTTTTAATGCTGATTGTAATTTGGATTCGTTCAAAGCATCATTTCCGCTCATCAAAATCAACGTTGGTTCACCATCCACGAAACAAACAACCGATTTTGCACAACGATCTTCAGGAATCGAAAATTTGGTAATCAAATGATCAATTGTCCTTGCTCCAGGTGTCGGGAACTCCTCGATGTTTGGATTTTCGTCCAAACGAGAAACCGACGGTAATGAAGAAGTAGCTACTTCGATATTAGCGCCATACCCGAAATCTTCACAAATTGCACAGGTATCCTCACCAAATGGAGATTCAACCATAAATTCCTGAGAAGCACTTCCGCCCATCGCACCCGAAGATGCTCCCACCACAAAGAACTTCAAACCACAACGGGTATAAATGTTTCTGTATGCCTGTTCGTGTTTATTATAGCTTTCGTCCAATCCTTCCCACGAATTGTCAAGTGAATAAGCATCTTTCATAGTGAACTGACGTCCGCGCAATACACCTGACTTTGGACGAGGCTCATTACGGAACTTTGTTTGAATTTGATACCATATTTGCGGCATATCGCGATAGGATTTAATATGCTGGCGTGCATGAACTGTAATAATTTCCTCATGTGTTGGGGCAAGAACGAGACCGTCCCGGTTTTTGATGTGGAACATTACATCCCCCATTGCTTCTACACGACCTGTTTGCTCCCAAATCTCGATTGGATTGAGCGCAGGCAAATGAAACTCTTGTCCGCCGATAGCATCCATCTCTTCGCGGATGATGTTCATCACCTTTTTTGCCACCCTGTAACCAAGTGGTAAAAATGAAAAAATGCCTGCTCCGAGCTGACGTATCATTGCTGCACGAAGCATAAGCTGATGCGATGGAATTTGTGCCTCATTCGAGACTTCTTTTAGCGTAGGGATAAATAGTTGAGATTGGAGCATACGTATGTACTGATTTGTTAAATATTAATGATGTATTAATGATGTATTTTTTTTGTTGATTTTTTAGCTGGGCTTGATAGTTTTTCTTTAACAGTCGATCCATTTGGAAATGGTTTTGTATTACTTATTTCAAAATTTTCGGGTAAGGGATTACCATTCAATACTTGATCTTTGTATTGATTACCATCTATGGTATTTATATCCACAAATTCTAAAGAAGGAACTTTACCTATTGCAAGCGAAAGTTCAACCAGCTTCGAAATTCGATGATTAAAATCACCATTCAGTATTTGTGAAATATATGCTTTAGATACTCCAAGTTTCTCTGCTAATGCGGTGCGAGAAAGATTTTGCTCGAGAAGATACTTTTTTACTTCTGCAAAAAGATCCATTTGGATTTTTGCAATCCAATATTCTTTACTATTGAGAAGTTCTGAGCGTGTCATAATTTTGTTGTAGATAATGATGAAACATATTGTTTCTTAACGGAACGAAAATGATTAATATCGGATTTCTGTGAATTTTTCTTACCTCCGCAAATAATCACCTTACCTGTATCTTTTTCATGAATAGCATAAATGCGCAAATGCTTTGTCTTAAATTCATATTCCTTAACACCCTCTTTTTCAGGAGTAATTTCTTTGAACTTAGTTTGTGGCAGTGTACATAGATTCGCAACCATATCAAAATAAGCATATATACTTATTAGTTCCGATGCAAAACTTGTAGATTTTCGAATCGATTTTACAAATTCATCAAATTCGCAAACACCATCTTTAACAAGTTTGAAAAATTTATACTTACCGTCAACAGCGGTTATTTCTTCTAACGAAAAGACTGACATAATAGTTTAGTTTAAACTTAACATTCACAACAAATTTACAAATTTTTCTCTACAATTAAATAAGAATTGTCTTTCTTATCTCGATAAACAACCCTTCTGCTTCGGCGAGCAACTGACCGCTTTCGTTACAAATCTCCCCTTTTACAAAATGCTTACGTCCTTGTACCAAAGTTAACTGACCACGAAGATGTAATCTTTTACCGATTGGGGTCGGCTTGCGGAACTGGACGTTAAGATTCGCTGTAGGTGCTTTTACAGCCATACCAGAAAGAACCTTCCCCATTACTTCATCAAGAAGAAGTGAAACGAAACCACCGTGCATTACTCCAAGTGAACCTTCCAAGCGTTCATCAGGGATAAACCATGATTCAGCAGTGCCATGTCCTGAGTCGAAAAGAAATGAGAGACGTAATCCGTTCGTGCTATCTTGCCCGCACCCAACACACCTGTTCCCTGCCCTGGGACGTAAAATTTTTCTATTCGTGAATGGTTCTTTCGGCTCAATAATCCAGTTGAATTTATCTTCCTGTGCTTGAAAACTGAAATAGTCTCCAAACGGTTGAATCCACTTGGAAAGTTCCATCACAACCTGTGATGAAAGCCGCCCAATCCCCCCAACAGGAGCTACGTGATAGAGAATTCCATCTGCTGAAAATCTTAGGTTTTCCCTTGAGAAATCTACAGTAAGCGAATTTCCAAATTCCAATTTATTATCGGTTAACCGCTTGAATACAACAGGTGTATCATCTGCCCGAACATAGTTCTTCTCTCGTCCGCAGAGTGAGATGAAAGGATATTCCAGGTATTCTCCCGATTCATTTGGTTTTAGATTTTTATAGAAATAATCAATGTAATCCACATCATCAATGATTGAATTATCATGAATCAAATTACCCCGTACATCAATATCATAAAAATAGTAACGCTCCATAATCCCTTATGTATTTTATAAATTCTTGAAACAAAATTCTATTCTTTACCGTTGCAATGCAATAAACTCTCACAATATTCTTCACTCAAGACTTGACTTTATCGATATAGATTGTCTTCTTTTCTTTATTTTTGATTATACTTTATATTTTTATCCATTTTTCCAATATACGTATGTGCGAATCCTCTTTTTTTCGAAATAACAGAAATTTCATAAACACGTTTTTAACCTGTGCCTTTTTACTTGCTGTAATAAGTCACAGTAGTGTTGAGGCTCAAACCGGCAAACAACTTCGCTATAATCTGCTTCCGGGCGAGGCAATATCCTATTCTACTTTAACTGATATTAAACAAACTGTCGGCGAAATGCAATTTAGTATGGGTACTTCTATTTCTACAAATGTAGATACTAAAGTTGAGTCCATTGAAAACAACAATTCAACACTTTCCGTTGCCTACAGAGATACAAAAATAACAACTTCGGGCATGGCAATGGCAGGAATTGCTGACGGAACAACTAATTACGACGAATTTTCAAATAACAACGAATCGCTCACTCTGTCGGATCGAGGCGAAACCATATCACGAATTTTGAAGTCCGCCAAAAAAGCAGGTAAAATGAGTACAGTTGAACGCAACGCCCAAGCTGCTGTAAAAGCTTTAGGTTATATGTTTACGGAATTCCCTCAGAAACCGTTAAAAATAGGCGACAGTTGGGTTGTAACCCGTAATGACACAACAGGAGCTAAAAATGAGAATCAAATCATTACTCTCATGAAGATTCAGTACACCCTTCAGAACTATAGCGATACTCTAGGGATTCCTTGTGCTGTTTTAAAATGCAAATCGCTTACTTCCTCAATGTCCGGTGCAATGGAAATGATGGGAAACTCCATGAATTTTGAAGGAGACGGTTCACTTGCCGGTAAGGTTTATGTTGAGGTTTCTACAGGAATGACTATTTCCTCCTATATAAATAATCAGATTGACATGAGAATCAGCATGGGCGGACAAGATGGAATGATTATCCCTGTTTCAGTAGAAAGCAAAAGTACAATTAATAGAATTACAAATCCTATTAACAAATAACAATCACTTTCTCTATAAACCAAGCATTATTATGAACTACCGTTTCTCAAAAGTATTTCTACAAACATTACTCTGCGCTGTAATCTGTTTTATAGTACCAAATGTACAGTTGTTTGCTCAAAAAGATAAAAATTCCACAAAAAATGATACAGTATGTTATCGGTATAATTTTATCAAGGGCGACTCACTTTTGTATAGGGCTATCTCACAAGACAGTATAGTTTTTTATCCTCAGGATGCAGTTGTAAAAGAACGGGTCGAAATTTATATGATTATCTGTGATTCCATTGGAAAAAACGGACATTTTTACCTGTCTCAAACAATGGTTGATTATGGCTCGAAGGAATCACAAGGCACAATAAGAGACCAGGTACGTTTGGAATCCCCATGGCTTAAACGAAAAGTATGGTTCGAGATAGATTCTATGGGCAATCGTTATTCGTATGGAGCTGAAGATACTCTTAAAGCTGATGTTAGCCCGGGTGGTGCATTCCAGCCTAATTTGTTCTTCCCTTTCAAGGAATCGTGCAAGCATTACGGTGAATCCTGGATTGTAGGAACTAACGATGATTTACCTGAAAATTCAATACCACCTGCTTACCGAAGTCAAACTTCCTTATTTCGTGTGTTACCTGATGTTGACACACTCGGACAAATGTGCAACCGTTTGCAATACACACTTACCGCCCAAGGAAATGTACGAATTCCTTATACAAACGGACAAATGTTAACTACTACTTCTATAATTGCTCAATTTGGAATTTTACATATCAGCAAAACCGATAATGTTCCTGTCCATTTCTATGCAACCGCAGAAATCAAGCTCAATGTAAAAGCACCGAACGGTAAAGAACTTAAAGGAACTCAATATATTACCTCAAATTTTAAGTTAGTT
>CALMMI010000256.1 GCA_937868245.1 uncultured Ignavibacteria bacterium
AGGACGCACAGGTGGAAGCGAGATAATCATTGAGGAATTCATTAGCTTCACAAGCGAGATAACATTACTTACTGTTACTCAAAAGAATGGACATACGTTGTTTTGCCCGCCAATCGGACACAGGCAGGAACGGGGAGATTATCAGGAGAGTTGGCAGCCGTGTGCGATCTTATCGCATCAGTTAATGGAAGCGCAACATATTGCGGCGCAGGTTACGGGTGCGCTTACAGGTGCCGGTATTTGGGGTGTGGAGTTCTTCTTAACAGAAACGGAAGTCTATTTTTCGGAGTTATCCCCTCGACCGCATGATACTGGTATGGTTACACTTGCCGGGACACAGAATCTATCGGAATTTGAGCTTCATTGCAGAACTGTTCTTGGCTTACCTATTCCTGAAATTACCCTCGAACGGGCAGGTGCAAGTGCGGTTATACTTGCATCCGAAGATGGAAAAATTCCTCAGTATTCCGGGATTGAGGATGCGCTTTTAACTTCTAAAACGGATGTTAGAATCTTTGGGAAGCCAATCACACGCAATTATCGCAGAATGGGAGTGGCTCTTGCGTATGGTGAGCCGGGTGCGAATACGGACATAATCCGCAAAACTGCATTCGAAACAGCAAGTAAAGTCAAAATTGAATATATCACAATTGATACCGAACATCAATAGAACCGATAAATTGGTGGATTTTCCAATCTTGCGATGATGAAATCGTTGTGAGCGGAAATTGATAGACGATACTTGGTGATAGGATTATTCCACTTATGGAAAAATCATAGAATATTCCTGTTCTGAGTGAAAATTGGAGTGGGGTAATATCGGGGAGCTTACCGTCGTAATAAACAATGGCAGTATGAGGTACATCTCTATAATAAGGAACAAAATTTCCGACTACCGGAGGTTCGTTAAGATTAAAATATGGTTTCACAACTTTTGGAACACTTGCGTCAAAAACAGTGTCATAAACAAAAAGGTATGTGTTCGAAACAATATACGAGCCTGATACTCCTGCCAAAACTCCGAAGCCATTATTCTTAAATGGCTTATATCGTATGTTAAGGGAGGCGGATAATGAGACTTCGGAAAATTTATTATAGAAAAATGTTTCTGTAGTAACACTCTCGCCATTAGGTAGTGCCGCCACATAACTATCCCGCACTTTATTATCTTCTGAGGTAAACGACTCGTATCCCAGGGATGTACCTATCGAAAATTTATTCTCTTTGTCCAGAATAAAAGTTCCTGTTATTGCCGTCCATAAACCTGTCCCCTTATCAAACGAAAAACGAAATTTCCCAAAATAGGGAGTATCCTTGTTTACGAAAGTGAATGAACCTGTGTGGACAGGTAAAAGATAGCCGCCTGACAAACCATAGGATAGTGTTTGCTCACCACATATACCGGAAGTGTTAGATAAAATCAACGCCAAAAGGAAGGAAAAAAGAATTCTCATGTTCCAAGTATGATAAAAACATCAGAAAAGTAGTTGAAAAGGTGCCTGTAATTCTACTAAACTATATTGAAAATTGTAGTGTTGAGGTGAAATAAAACTCGGATACTCTCCAACTTTGTGAAGATGTCAGTGTTGTTATTGGAAAACGATAACTAAGCCCAGGGGTAAGTACGCAATTTTCTAAAAAAATATCATAAAAAATCCCTGCTTGCAATGATATTTGGAGTGGGGTTAAATCTGGAAGATCACCTTTGTAAAGTTGAATACCTGTTTGATAGCTATGCGTAAACCGAGGGTGGTAACCTCTGATAGTATGTGCGGTGTCAAATGGCAAATCTGTAAATTTTATCTCAGGATTGGATTCGTCGAAATCTAATTCATATCTATAATCATAGTTCGAACTAAAAATATAGGTAGTTGATAAACCTGCTTTTACTCCTAATTTGTACTGATTGAAAGGCTTGTAATGTAGATTAAATTCAGCTGAAATCGAATGAGCGGAAAATGAGTTCGAAAAATATGTAGCAGAATTTATATTCTCTCCATTTGATTTCTTTGAGGAATAGTTATCGCCAGGTGTATCGGAATAAGAACTAGTATGTGAATACCCTATATTTACCCCAATAGAATTTGTAGATTCCTTATTCTGAAAAATCAGACCATTTAAACCAATATAATAACCACTTCCAGTACCCAAAGTAAAACTATGTTGTCCAAATGTAACTTTATCGGAAGGATTTGCAAAATTAAACGTACCAATGTGAATTGGGACAACATAACCTGTCGTTATTCCAAACCAAAATGTGGACTCATTTGCATCCGCAGATGTAAAAATAAACAAAAAGGCAAAAAGAAATGAAGTGAAAGTTTTTAAGTAAGTCATTATTACATAAGATTGTACTAAGTATTATTCCCATTTTATAATGAGACTGACTGAAAACCATTCTTTTTGTTTCAGTATGAAAAAGAACTCAGGTAGCATCCGTTGCCAAATTGCTTAAAGCAATACTATAAACATTCTGAACAGTGTTTGATTGTAATATAGAATTGTGCTGTTGATAGATTTACTCTTAAATCCCGGAATGCTGTAATATATTTACATAAAATAGGTATTCTACCTGAAGTAATTAAGAGTTGATTACGATTTGATAATTCCTCAGATTCTTCAAGAGCGTACCAATTAAAAGTAATTTCGTAAATTGCCATTTGGAAAGGTGTCTTTTTACCATTCTGTACTGTATTAATTTTCTGAACTTCCTATGAAAAAATATTATCTTTATTGCGGTATTTTTATAGCAATTATTGGGTTTACATGTATGTTACCCGCCTATGGGCAAACTGCGTTAACACGGTATGTACAGGCAGGCGGAGGGTCGCTTCGTTCTACATCCGGCGGTATCACTCTTTCAGGAACAATCGGCGAGGCAATTGTTGGGAAGTTTAGCAAAGGATCACAGGGTTTCTGGACATCTGCTATATTGCCTAGTGACGTTCATGAAGAAGTGGCAACAGGTTCGCAATCTCTGCTAAGTGCCGCACCTAATCCTCTTAACACAAGTACCTCTATTTCTTTCTCTATTCCATCTGAAAGCAGAGTCACTATAAAAATTACCGATGAACTCGGCAGGGTAGTGCGTACACTTTCCGATGAACACTATGCACCGGGAACATTTCAGCTTGTCTGGAATGGAAAAACAGATTCCGGCACGTTAGCAAGCGGAGGTGCATATCAATGCATGCTTTCGATACAACCGGTTTCCGGCGGGGCTGCAAACATAAGCCGTTTGATGGTAATGGTAGTCCGATAGTTGAAAGTAATTAATAATCCGTTTGTCCGCACACATATACACTTAATGTTTACATTTCTTTTTCACTTACGTATTTACACTATGAAATCTATTTATACTTTTTCTGCTGCCCTGTTTTTATTCCTATGCTCATGCGGAAGCTCAACAGACACTGATGCCGGTTTATCAAGCGATGTACGTGATTATATGTATGCAGGTAATCCGGGAACGGAAATAATAATGACTGAAACACATACAGAAACAGATACCTCCGGTGTTACACACACTCCAAAGGTTGGTACTTATCTTACAACAATAATTGAGCGCGATGCGATGCACCCCATTGGTGGAAAATCGATTCGTGTTCGGCAAGAAGGTCGGTATCCCGGTTCAAATCCATCCATTCATGATTCTGTGTATTATTCTATTTATGATAATTCAATTGTGCGGTTCAGTTCAATAAAAGATTCTGCAAACGCAATATATGCTAAAAACCCATTAGTTGCCGGAACACATTTAGTGATTCACGGGCAAACGTTAATAGTTAAATCTGTGGGGGAAATTGTAAATACCACATACAAACCCTTGAAAGCAGTTCTTTTGGAAGCTATCGACTCTTCGGTTTCTACTTCAACTAAATTGAAAACTGTTCATACAACCAGAATATATTTAGCTCCCGAAGTTTTTTTGGCAAGAATCGAATCGTCGCATGTAACATACTACCCAAATGATAAAACAAATATAGAATCTAATGTTGCCGATTTAGTTCAATACACCAAGAAATAACAACCAAGTTTTAGCCTGTTAATAACCGTATGAAAATCACTCAAATTTTATCTGCTGCTTTGTTCTAGCTATTATCATCATGTGGAAGTTCGACCGATACTACAGATAATTTTCCTACAGATGTTTCAGAGTTTATATTAGCAGGAAATAAAGGAACCGAGTTAGTAATGACAGAAACATATTCACAAACAGACACTACCGGTAAAGAATATGGAGCATCAATAATAACAACATTGTGGACTGTCATGAATCGCGAGGCTTTACACCCTGTTGGTGGGAAATCTGTGCTTGTTCGCACAGAGAGCAGAGAAGCAAATTCTAGTACTGTAAGGATAGATTCTATGTATATTTCCTTACATGATAATTCGATTATGCGTTTCATGTCAATGAAAGATACTACAATCATACGTTTTCTAAAGAATCCGGTAAAAGTTGGTACTCAATTCTTGATGGGAAATACAATTGCAACCGTTAAATCTGTGGGTGAAATTGTAAATACCACATACAAACCATTAAAAACTGTACTGGTGGAAGCAGTAGATACAGTAGTTTCCACTTCTTCTCAAGATAAGTTTGTATATACACACAGATTTTATTTAGCACCTGAGGTTTTCATTGCACGGTATGAAGAAATCAGATTAAAAATCTATCCAGATTATCACACGAGTAAGGAAACTATCATTGGTGATTTGGTTCAATACACAAAAAAATAACAAATAAATTTTTATACAATTCACAAGGTAAATTCATGAAATCTTTATTTTCTGCTTTCATAACTATGCTGCTGGTGATTGGCAGTGCACAGGCACAGTTCCCAAAGAAAATACATTATCAAGGTATGCTTCAAGATGCTGCAGGTCCGATGAACCGTACCGTAGGTGCTACTTTTAGAATTTATGATACACCCACAGGTGGACTTCCCATCACTCAGGAGACTAAGCAAATTGAGGTAAGTAACGGATTGTTCAGCATTGTTTTAGGTGAGTTTTCACCCTTGGAATTACCGTTCGACAAACCATATTGGCTCGAAATATCTCTTGATGACTCAGCTCCGCTTACTCCTCGTACTCAGTTCTCGGCTACCGGTTATGCGTTTCGTGCGTTAACTGTGCCCGATACATCATTAACAACAGTAAAAATCAATAAAAGCGGATCTAAACCCGGTCAAGGAATTATTGCTTCTGCGTCCGGAGCGTCATGGAGCGATGTTGTTACCCATCTTTTTACAAATTCTTCACTTTATACAGATAAGACATCAGGAGATGTTACCATCGGCATAACACCCGGTGGAATAACCGAAGGACTCATTGCAGACGGGGCAATTTCAATCGGTAAGATAAGAACATCCGGAAATCCGCAAAATGGAAACGTACTTACCTTTTCTAATGAATCGGGCGGGATAATGAAATGGAAAGCACCGAGCGGAGCAGGATTTACTCTTCCATACGGCGGACAGGTAGATCACACATCTGCTGCGTTTGATATTACAAACCTCGGAAATGGTCCTGCCGGACACTTCTCTCAAACAGGGGCAAGCAACACACCTGCTCTTCAAGCGGAAACAATCGGAGCAGGTCCTGCAGTTTCTGCATCAACAACAGGAAGCGGTAATGCAGGTTATTTTTTAGGCAATAATGTTCTTAGTACAGTTCCTACGTTAAAAGCAGAAACCAAAAGCTCTAGATCGGTTGCAATCGAAGGTATTGCGTCCCACGCTACTGCAGCAACTGTTGGTATCAGCGGGAAATCCCTTTCAAATGCCGACAGTTCGGTTGGGGTGAGCGGTCAGGTTGCAAATGCAACAGTGGGAGTAAATGCAAGCGGTGTAAAAGGTATAAGCGCAAATGCAACTGCAAATGGATACGGAGTATGGGGAACTCATGCCGGAAAAGGGTCTGGAGTATTCGGTAATTCCATAAGCGGAGTTGGTGTACGAGCAGTTAGCCGCGACAGTAATGCACTATATGCACTGCATTCGTCGGCTACGGGTACTATTCCGGCAATCATTGCAGAATCTAATTCAGCTTCGGATTCAGCTTCGGGATTGGTCGGTCGTTTGGTAGGTACTGTTGTACCAGGTGTAAATTCAAGTGGAGTGATGGGTGTAATTACCGATACAAACAAAAATGGTAATGGTGTTTGGGGCTGGCACGGAGGTCGTGGAAAAGGTATTTACGGTAGCTCCGCTAAAGGTGTTGGGGTTGTTGGTGCAAGTTCCGACAGTATTGGTATAGTAGGAACTCATGCAGCAACAACAGGTGTGTATCCCGGGGTACGCGGCGAAACTAATTCAACGGCTGCAAATGCTACAGCAGTATTAGGTGTTCTTACACCAACTGCTCCCGGCAATTCGTCAGCAGCAGTACGCGGTATCAATAACGGTACAACTGCAAATGGAATCGGCGTGTGGGGTTCACAAGCAGGTTCAGGAAATGGGGTTGTAGGTTCTTCTGTTGGAGGAATAGGAGTATTCGGGAATGCAACAAGTGTTTCCGCTTCCAACTATGGTGTATGGGGACAATCGGCAAGCAGCAATGGAACAGGTGTATATGCAAGTGCAAATGCAATCGACGGCAAAAACTACGGGTTAAGTGCACAAGCGGTCAGTGATTCGGGAATAGCAGTGTACGGGGTAAATACAAGTGCAAGCCCAACAGCGTACGCAGGAAACTTTAAAGGCAAAGTAAATGTAAGTGGGGATATTACTAAAACGTATTCTGCAACGGCAGCAAACCCCGAACGTCGTGCCGTACCTATTTGCTATGGAACTGTTAATGCAAATGCAACCATTGCTTCAGGAACTCCAAATTTTACAAGCAGTTGGGATGGAGCAGGATTCTATGTAATTCAAATTGAAGGCGAAAACTATAATTCGCCCAATTACACAACAGTTATTACTCCTATCGGAGGTACTCCGTTGATTGCAACGTCCAATACACTTACAGGAACATACCTAACTGTTAGAATATTTAATTTAACGGGTACAAATGTCCAAAATGGTTTTAGTTTTGTGGTTTATAAACCGTAATTTAAGAAGAAAATTATTAATCTGTAGGATAAGGAAAATCTCAAGATATGAAACCAGTAGCAACGTATATAGTATCGGCAACACTCCCTCAGCGTATTTCCACATTGAAAGAACTTGCCTATAATTATTGGTGGTGTTGGAATATAGATGCTCAGGAATTATTCGAACGAATAGATATAGAATTGTGGGAGGAAGTAAGCCATAATCCGGTTGCTTTGTTGAACCGTGTTCCGCAATCCCAGCTGAAATCTCTATCTGAACAAGCAGATTTCGTAAGCTTTCTGGATACAATCTACGAGAAATTCAGAGCGTACATGGAGGCGCAAACGTGGTACGCCTCTGTTGCGGCGCAGCCGAATAATTATATAGCATATTTCAGTCTGGAATATGGAATAAACGAGAGTTTCCCGAACTATTCCGGCGGTTTGGGTGTGCTTGCCGGCGACCATCTAAAATCGACAAGCGACCTTGGAGTTCCGCTTGTTGGTGTAGGACTATTGTATCAAATGGGCTATTTCCGCCAGAGTCTAACCCAAAGCGGCTGGCAAAAGGAAAGTTTATTTGAAAATGATTTTTACTCGATGCCGATGGTATTGATGAAAAACTCCCAGGGTGATGCATTAACAATTGATTTGGAGTACCCACTTGGAAAACTCTACGCTCAAATTTGGAAAGTACAAGTTGGGCGCACTCCCCTCTATCTGCTGGATACGAATATCCCTCAGAACAGTGCAAATGTTGAATATCGCGATATTACCGACCAACTCTACGGCGGCAATACCGAAACACGAATTCAACAGGAAATTCTGCTTGGGGTAGGTGGTATTCGGGCACTCCGCACAATAGGAATTAATCCAACCATCATTCACATAAACGAGGGTCATGCAGCATTCGCAACACTTGAGCGCACACGTTATTTGATGCAGGATTTTAGTATGGATTTCGCAACTGCAATGGAATTAACCCATGCAGGTATGATATTTACAACACATACACCTGTCCCTGCCGGTAATGAAGTTTTCAGCGTGGGTCTAATGGATAAGTATTTTAGCGGATACTGGCGCGCACTTGGGATAACCCGTGATGAATTCCTTGCGCTCGGTAATATCGAACGTACTTCAAAAGAAACATTTTCGATGACTATACTGGCACTTCGGCTTTCGTCCTATCGTAATGGAGTTAGTCAGCTTCACGGTGATGTAGCCCGCAAAATGTGGCAGGAGCTATGGAAAGATTTCCCTCAACAGGAAGTGCCAATTGGCGCAATAACAAACGGCGTACATACACTTACATGGATTGCAGGCGGTATGGGCGAACTATACGACCGTTATCTGACTCCACGATGGCGCACCGAAACTGATGATCAATCCCTTTGGAAACGGGTGGATGCAATCCCGTCCGAAGAACTTTGGCGTGTACACCAACGGTATCGTGAACGTTTGGTGCTGTTTGCACGTAAATACCTTCAAAAAAAACTGGAAGGAAAAATTGCTCCTCAGCAGTTATCGATAGTGAATCAATATCTTAACCCCGACGCACTTACCATTGGTTTTGCGCGCAGGTTTGCAACGTACAAACGGGCAACGCTTCTATTCAGCGATATGGAGCGATTGAAAGCAATATTGACCAACCCTCAAAAGCCTGTGCAGATAATTCTTTCCGGAAAAGCACACCCGCATGATACTGCAGGAAAGGAAATGATTCAGGAAATTATTCACAATGTTCGCCAGCATGGCTTGGAGCATCACGTCGTTTTTCTTGAAGATTACAGTATGGCAATTGCCCGGGCAATGGTAAAAGGAAGCGATATATGGCTTAATACTCCCCGCCGACCCCACGAAGCAAGCGGCACAAGCGGTATGAAGGCGGGGCTTAACGGTTGCCTGCATGTTAGTGTTTTAGATGGATGGTGGGATGAGGGATATACGAATGATAATGGCTTTACTATAGGCTTGGGCGAGGACTATCCGAATAGGGAAGACCAAGATGCAATGGAAGCGTTACTGCTTTACGACCTGTTGGAACAGGTAATTGTCCCAACGTTTTACGACCGTCCCAAAAACAATACTCCCCATGATTGGGTGGAAAGAATGAAGGCATCAATCCGTACTGTTGCCGGAAAATTTTCTACAACCAGAATGGTTCGGGATTATACAAAGAATTTTTACCTTCCTGCAATGGAACGTACCAGGGTGCTTTCTGCCAATAATGGGGAACAGGCACGTTCTTTACATGAGTGGAAACGGCGTATTCTGGCAGATTGGGCGAATGTAAAGGTACAAAATGTTCATCTTGAGGGGATAGGTGAGGCGTATGTAGGGAAACACATTGAAGTATATGCAACTGTAGAACTGGGCACACTCTCACCGAATGACGTACTTGTAGAGGGCTATTATGGAGGTGTGGATTCGCATGGTAATATTGATACCCCGCATGTGATAACCTTGCAAATGAAAAGTGCGGCAAACGGTGTATTCTATTATCAAGGGGGATACGAATGTATTGCCGGAGGAGTTCAGGGATGCACAGTTAGGGTATTGCCATACAGTCCGTTTATAGCTGATAAGGCAGATATGGGTGTTTGCGCCTGGGCGTAGTCTGTATTTAAGCCAAGTGACTTTTTTTATCCGTAGCGCAGGGTTTGCAAACCTTGCGCTACGGATTTTTTTATCTAACATTGTAGAACAAATTGCCGTGTTCCTACAACTTCACACAAACATTCTTCGGTTCTGTAAAGAACTTGAGAGCTTCAAATCCGCCTTCGCGCCCTACCCCGGAATGCTTAACTCCGCCGAATGGTGTACGCAAATCACGCACCATCCAGCAATTTATCCATACAATCCCACTTTGTAAGTTTGCTGCAACTCGGTGGGCTTTCGATAAGTTCTCAGTCCAAACAACCGCAGCCAAACCATACGTAGTTGAGTTTGCCATTGCAACAGCTTCTTCCTCTGTTTCAAAGGGAACAAGAGTTGCTACAGGTCCAAATATTTCCTCCTGATTTGTGCGGCAATCGTATGATAATCCTTCGATAACTGTCGGCTCGATAAACCAGCCATTCTCACAACGACCTTCAGGATTTACTACATTCCCGCCACAAAGAATTGTCCCGCCCTCTCGCTTTGCGAGTTCGATATACGACAGCACTTTTTCCCAATGTGCTTTTGATACAAGTGCGCCTTGTACTGTTCCAGGCTCAAGAGGGTCGCCAACTGCAAATTTACCGACATGAGTAAGAAATTGCTCCTTGAAGTCATCATAAATAGATTTTTGGACAAATATCCTAGAGCCGCACAAACATATTTCACCTTGATTTGTAAATGCTGCACGGGCAGAAGTTAGTGCTGCTTCACTCAGATTACAATCGTCGAAAATGATGTTGGGATTTTTACCGCCGAGTTCCAATGAAAGTTTTTTGAACATTGGTGCTGCAGTCCGGGCAATATCCGCTCCGGTTTTTGTTCCGCCGGTAAATGAAATTGCATGAATATCGGGATGTTCGGTGATGGCTGCACCTACTTTTGCTCCAAGCCCGTGGATAATGTTCAATACTCCGGAAGGCATACCTGCCTTTTGGCAAAGTTCAGCAAGAAGGAACGCAGTCATCGGTGTAAGCTCAGAGGGTTTTGCAATCACGCAATTGCCTGTTGCAAGTGCCGGAGCAATCTTCCATGTAAAGAGATACAACGGTAGATTCCAGGGTGAAATGCACCCTACTACTCCAATTGGACTGCGAAGGGTATAATTTAGATGTTGATTTGTAGCGTGCGTCTCAGATGCAAAATGGAGAATTTCCGTCCCGAAAAAATGAAAATTTTGAGCAGCACGGGGAATATCCATAGCTTTAGAAAGCCAGAGCGGTTTTCCCTGGTCTATTGTTTCGGCTGTTGCGAATCGTTCCAGATGAAGTGTCAGTAAATCTGCTATCCGAAGTAAAATCTCCGAACGTTTTTCAACTGTCATTCCCGACCACACAGGAAATGCTTTTTGCGCTGCTTGAACAGCCAATTCCACATCACGTTCGTCCGAATCGGGAACAAGAGAATATACTTCGCCGGTTGCAGGCTCGTAATTATCCAGGTAATTCCCACTGACAGGCTTCACAAATTCACCGCCTATAAAATTACTGATGGTATTCATAGTAGTATTGATGTTGTAGTTCAAAATAACGGTAAGAATATGCAATTTCGGTGTAATCACACCCGGTTACTTGCTGCAAATTACGCAAATTTTAGAAAAACACCGCCCAATCACTATTGTAAACCTTTCATAATTGGCATGCTCGAAAGTTGATTTTAACATAAAAACCTAAAACTGTCTTAGCTTTTCTCTTCTCTTTTCAATTTATTTACATTTATTAAAATCCAATTGTTTCATTACCCCGTATAATCATTCAAACAGACAATTTTACGAGCTCGTCTCTCGAAAACAATTGAGAGTGTAAAGTCTGATAAAGTATATACAAAAAAATATTTGTTGTTTTCCGTTCACTAAAGCGTAATACATAAGAATGTGTGAAAAGTGCAAATAATATATAGATTTATGTAACTATGTAGTTCATTTGTTTAATTACTTTTGTACACTAATAATATTAGCTTTTAATTCAATTAAATAAATAATTTTTGTTTTAAGAATGGAAAGCAATAGTGCCGGATGCGTTGATTTAATGAATAATTCCTATGTATAGGTTACAATCGCAATTTTTTTATTTGAGTATCCAAAAACATGCAATTTAATGGTCATGATTTTTGCAATATTCTATTTTATATTTTTTTTATGAGGTATTTTATGAATTTGTTCTCTAAATTTTGGAACAAACGTTCGCTCGTAGCTTTGGGAGTGATCGCATCCACTGTGTTGGTAGTTGCATCTTCTCACCGCGAAGCTCCGCTCATCAGCAATGATCCCCTTGCTGACAATACAGATTTGTATGCATTCCGCTGTCCTGACGACACGAATTCGATAGCGATTATCGCAAACTACATCCCGTTTGAATTGCCTGAAGGTGGACCTAACTATTCTTCATTTGGTGAGAATGTCCGCTACGAAATTCACGTCGATAACGATGCTTCAAAAGTTGGTGATGAAATAACCTACCGTTTCACATTCAGTAAAATGAATGAAGACCCTACCACTTTTTTCAATATCCGTTTAGGTAAGGAAAATCTTAAAACCTCGTACACATGCGAACGCTCCACTGATGGAGGTCAAACATTTACTGCAATTGTAACAGGCGGCACAGTTCCACCACCAAATATAGGACCCCGTTCTATCGAGGGTGGAGCAGGATTGAATAAAAGCTACAATTCAATTATGACTAGTGCAATCACTTCTGCAACCACAGGAGAAACCGTTTTCTGTGGTCCGGTTGATGATCCATTCTTTGTTGACCTTGGAGGAATTTTCGATTTAGGACAAACACGTAAACGTGACGGTGTTGGCGCAGAAAAATCACGTGATGCTCTTGCAGGATTCAACTGTCATACAATAGCTCTTAAAATCCCGATTGCAACCTTGCAAAAGGATAAGAAGCCCGTTTCGATGGCAAAGAATATTCTTGACGGCGATTTCGTAATCGGTGTTTGGGCTTCTGCGTCACGACCCAAAATCACTACTCTCCGTACCGATGGAGCAAAGCCTGATGTAAGCGGTGAATGGATTCAGATCTCACGTATTGGTATGCCACTTACAAACGAAGCGGTAATTCCTGTGGGTGACAAAGACCGTTGGAATTCAGGTTCACCGTATGATAATGCACGTGAACTTTCGTATGCAAAGTATTTTGTAAATCCTGAGCTTGCATTATATATGGACGACAGTCAGTTTGGCTCTGCAGTTCCTGCAATGTCGGGTTTACGTATCCAATCAAAATCTCTCGGTGCTTTTGATTTTCGTAACGGTAAAGACGGTTTATATGCCTTGAAAGCTACAAACGGCGGAGCAGGAGGGGCTTTGGATACAGCGTTGTTCGGTAATATCTTATTACAACCAAACTCTCCACGTTCAGTTGACTTGCTTCCGATATTCTACACAGGTGCACCAAACTTAAAGCCATATCAATTGGCAACAGGCAAAGCCGGCAATCCTCTTGCAGAAGGTAAACCGTTTATCAATAATTTCTTGCCAACACTCTGTGACGAATTGCGTTTGAACATGGCAGTACCTCCTACTCCTCGCGATAGCAAAGATTTCTCTTCACTTGGATTGATTCAAGCAGCAGTATTAGGGTTGACTGACCCGCGCTTCAATGCAGATGCCTCAATGCAGGCAATTCCAAATATGGATGGATTCCCTAACGGTCGTCGCTTGGAAGATGATGTAACAACAATCGAACTTCAAGCGGTATCAGGTGCGGTACTTGCTGCAATCGGTTTGTGGTATGATGATTATGTGCCGGGACAATCCACATCTCCTGTTACACCAAACCTTCTAAAAGTGTTAACCTATAATGCAGGACCTGATAAAAACGACAAGGCATTTGTTAAACAATTCCCTTATATGGCTGAGCCACACAGAGGATATGACTATACAAAATCGGTAACTACCGCAGTTAAAGATGGCGAACCGAATCAACAAGGTTTAGGTTTGGCTGCTCCTGCAGGATTCTTTATCGGCAGCAACTATCCGAATCCTACTGCCGGTTCTACCTCCTTGCGTTTCCATTTTGCGCAAAGCGGACGTGCAACGGTAAAGATATTTGATACCCGCGGTAATCTAGTAGATGTAGTGTTTAACCAACAAGTGAATAAAGGTGATTTTGATGCTACATGGTATCCTTCTTCAGAAGTAGCAAATGGAGCTTACATGGCTTCATTGCAACTAAACGGAAGTCAATTATCTGCATCCAAGATTATTATTTCACGATAAGGATTTCTGGTAAATCCACGCAAATATTCGGAAACCTCTCTTCCTTTTCTACAAAGGAAGAGAGGGGACTGAATGGGAATTCAGCAAAAAAGATTTTCGTAGTAAATATTTCGACAGGCTCATAAAAAACTACGTCACACTGGGCCCGTCGAAGTGTTTAAATACTTACCTAATT
>CALMMI010000257.1 GCA_937868245.1 uncultured Ignavibacteria bacterium
AAACGTACCCAATCCTTTTGCTAAGCAAACGATTATCACATACTTTGTTCCATCACGTCTTTCAGGTAGAATAGAACTCGTGATAGCAGATGCTTCAGGAAATACGATTCTTCAATCTGTACCTGCACAATTAAATATTCCTGCTCAATACACTTATGCTCCTACTAATCTACAAACAGGTGTGTATGTGTATGGTATTTCTGTTAATGGTCAGATTGTTAAGTCCAAAAAAATGATGATTATTAAATAATCTAAAAGAGAAGCAGAATACTAAGTGATAAAGTATAAATAACTTATAATCATTTCTAGTTGCCCTGAGAGATTTCAAAAATCTCTCAGGGCATTTTTATTTCACCCTCCAAGTTTCATCAATCTCTCTGCCGCAGCATTAAGCGTCTCCCACTTCTTACAAAACGTAAACCGAACATAGGGTGCGGCGTCTTTTGCGTGCAGATATAATGTTTTCGGTGGAATTGCCGCCACGCCAATTTCTTTAATTAGCCACTGGCAAAACTCATCGGGATTCTTTCCATATTTCTCGATATTCGCCATAATGAAATATGCGCCTTCGGGCTTGGTTGGCTCCAGCCCTACACGGGTTAGGACATCCATCAGGTAATCCCGCCGTGATTCATAATCCTTCGAAAGTTCTTTATAATACTCATCTCCAAGTCGTAAACCGTCGGCAGATGCATATTGAAACGGAGTAGCAGTTGCAAACACTGTGAATTGATGAATACGCCTGATTGCAGTTTGCAGTTCAGCCGCACCAATCGTCCAGCCGACCTTCCAACCGGTAAATGAAAATGTTTTACCTGCACTCGAGATGGTTAACGTTCTGTTCTCCATTCCCGGAATCGCTGCAATTCGTCTGTGCTGTGCTTCGCTGAAAATGATGTGTTCGTACACTTCATCCGTAATCGCGAGTACATCATATTCCTGACATAATTCCGCAATCATAATAAGTTCCTGTTGAGTAAAAACCGTACCTGCCGGATTGTGGGGAGTATTAATAATAATCGCCTTTGTTTTGGAGGAGAATGCTGTACTCAATTCAATAGGGTTGAAACGAAAGTTGGGAGCATGAAGAGTAACTGCAACCGGAACTCCGCCTGCAAGTTGAATAGCGGGTACATACAAATCATAACACGGCTGAAACACAATCACTTCATCCCCGGGGTTAATTAATGCAAGCATTGCACTGAAAAGTGCATCTGTTGCTCCGGTAGTAACGGTAACTTCTGTATCAGGATTAATATCCATGTTGTAAAACCGTTTGCTGTGCTCTGCAATTGCACGCCTTAGTTCGGGTTCGCCCTGGCTTTGCGCATATTGATTTTTGCCCGACGATATTGCCTCTTGAGCGGAACGTTTAAGTGAGTCGGGTCCGTCGAAATCGGGGAAACCCTGTCCGAGATTTACAGCATTGTGCTGCCGGGCGAGCGCGCTAATTTCACTAAAGATAGAAGTACCGAAACCGCTTATGCGGTTTGCCATAAAGTTTTTGCTCATAGTTTTATTCTGCTAAAATCATATAATTATCATGATCTTCCCAAGTATTGTTTATCATCAAATATTTTGGAGAAAAACCAAATTTTTGAAATCCACATTTTTCAAGAACACGT
>CALMMI010000258.1 GCA_937868245.1 uncultured Ignavibacteria bacterium
AACTGGTTGTACCTTATGATAATAGCTGTTGATACTATCTCTTGAGATTGTGTTTTTCCCTCTTACAAGTGTTTAATTTACATGTAAATGAAACTTGTTTGTGTTTTTATATTAATTTTCCGGTCATTCAATAGTGAAGAGATTTGTAATTATCGCTTCACAAAAATCAGACAAACCGAGTTGATGCAATACCTGAGTCCTGTAGGTTTAGGTCCGTCATCAAACACATGACCTAAGTGAGCATCGCATCGTGCACATTTTACTTCCGTACGGTTCATCCCTAATGAATTGTCGCCTGTGCTCCCGATATTTGCCTGATTAATCGGCATCCAAAAACTGGGCCAACCTGTACCGGAATCAAATTTATGGTCGGAACTGAAAAGGTCGGTTCCACAGCAATAGCATTGGTAAATCCCCTTTTCATGATTGTCGTGATATTTGCCTGAGAATGCCCGTTCGGTTCCCTGTTTTCTTGCAACATCAAAAACTTTTGCAGGTAATTGCTTTTTCCATTGTTTTTCCGTTTGAACAATCTTGTTGACAGCTATAAATTTATTCTGCTCGGCGGAGTAAATTTTTATTTGCTGGGCAATTGCAGTTTCATTGGAAAAATGTAGGGCAGAAAGGAGAACAGCAAACATTAGGAGTATTTTCATTACGTAATTCCTTATAGTATGAAATTAGTCGATATTCAGCAGTAAATAACGGAAAGTTTTGAATAAATCTACAGATACAAACAACAAGCGAAGCGTTGTATCCGAAACAAACCGTAATTTTGTATTATTACACAACGATTTGCTGATTTGTTCTATTGTTTTCTTCTTTGTTTTTTATGAATAATTACGATACTCTCCGCCGCTTGGTGGAAATAGATTCTCCTTCCGGTTTTACACACGATGCTTGTACATATATTTATGAATTGCTCCAAAGCTACGGCTGGAAACCTGAATACACCAATAAGGGTGCTGTCCGATGCGCATTGGGGAGTAACCCAACGCTCGCAATTACTGCGCATACTGATACTCTTGGTGCTATTGTTTCGGGGATTAAACCCAACGGTACACTTTCGTTCTCTCTTTTAGGAAGTCCGTTGCTCCCAAGTTTCGAGGGCAGTTATGTTCGTGTTCATACACTAAATGGAAAAGTATATACGGGAACAATGCTCCTGAACAATCCTTCGGCTCATGCAAACCGTGATGCGGCAAAATCTGACCGTACTACTGATTCGATGCATGTACGGCTTGATGAAGAGGTATATACCCAACAGGATGTAAAAACACTGGGAATTCGCACGGGAGATATTATTTGTTTCGACCCCCGTTATCAGGAATTACCGAGCGGATATATCAAATCACATTTTATGAATAATAAGGCAGGATGTTATGTCCTTTTTGAAATAGCGAGAAGGCTAAAAGAGCAAGGAAAGGAAGTTCCGGTGGAAATATTCTTCTCTAATTACGAGGAAGTCGGGCACGGCGGTACGTGCGGATATTCACCAACGATTTCCGAACTTTTAGTAATTGACATGGGGGTACTTGGCGACAGTTGCCAAGGAAATGAAACGCTTTGTTCAATTTGTGTTAAGGATTCAAGTGGTCCATACGATTACGGTTTCCGTAAAAAGTTAGTACAGATTGCCGATGAAAAAAACATTTCCTATTCGTTAGATGTCTATCCGTTTTACAGTTCCGACGGGTCTGCTGCACGAACGGCAGGTAATGATTTTAGGGTGGCGTTAATTGGTCCGGGCGTGGCGGCTTCGCATGGTGTGGAACGTACTCACGTGAAGGGTATTGAGGCAACAATTGATTTGTGTCTTGCGTATATTGAAAAGATGTGAGGGATTTAGCTTGGATATAGGATTCAATAAGTGTTTATTTGGCAAGTGTTAGAAACTTCGACGAGGCTCAAGGTGACCAGTTTTGTAGATAGTGTAACTCTTTATTATGAATTACTTTAACACGTCACACTGAGCCCGTCGAAGTGTTCAAAAAATTACCTTTTTAGAGAAGATGGAGTACGGTTTTGTAAACATCTACCTCATCCCTGCAAAATGATACAGTGAAATCCCGGCAGCCACAGCAACATTAAGCGATTCAGCATTTCCAAAGGATGGAATGCTGTATTCATCCGTAATCAAGCTGCGAATTTCAGAGGAAATACCATGTGATTCGCTTCCGAAGACAAGTGCGTATTTACCTTTGGGGGTACAATCGGAAAGTGATAGTTTGGCTCTGAGGGATGCACCGTAAAGTTTATAACCGTTTAGATGTTCATTAATAAATGTTTCTGCATCGGCTGTTTGATGCAAATGAACACGCCACAATGAACCCATCGTAGCACGTACAGTTTTGGGATGAAAACGGTGGGCTGAATTGCCGGTAAAAACAATGGTATCAAACCCGAACCAATCGGCGGTACGGATAATTGTACCTGCATTCCCGGGGTCGGAAATACCGTCGAGGATGATTATGCGTTCCGAAGTAATATTCATATAATCAGGATAATGAACTACTGCCAGAATTCCTTGCGGTGAACGGGCATCGGATATTTGACTGAAGGTATGATCATTCGCTTCATAAACATCTATTCCGCGAGTTAGGAATTCATTTGTTATAATTTCAATTGAAGGTGAAACAGGAGTGCGGACAACCACATATTCTGTTTGATAATTACTCGATAAGAGTTCTTTGCATAGTTTTTCGCCTTCGGCAATAAAGAGCTGCTGCGCGTCGCGATCGGCATTGGATTGAAGTTCGCGAAGTGACCGGCGTTGATTGTTAGAAAGTTGCATGATATGATTTTTAAGAAATAGTGTCCGGTTTTTAGAGGATATAAGGCAAAACAACACTGTTGTTCATAAGGATTTTTTGTAAAAATAAAACATCATGATGACAATTTTACTATATTTCCATCGTGATTGTTTGTTCAAATCCAATCTTACTCGTAATTTGCCGTTTATTTAGTCGGCAACCACTATGATTGAAAACCACATTTGCCTGTTGTTGGTGTTTTGAGAGGTGTATATTTATGGCGAAGTTTGTTTCCAATAAAGATGAATCTGTTCGACTCTTTAAAAATCCTGTTCTGGAGTTTTTTTCGCATATTCATCCTATAACACCGATTGTGGTGTATTCTCCGGTAATTCTTTATTTCGGATGGCAGGGATTGAATAAAACAGGAATAGGTTTGCTTGCTGCTTTTTTTACTGTCGGTGTGGTATGCTGGACATTGATGGAGTATTTTCTGCATAGGTTTGTATTCCATTATGAGCCGAAAACATCATGGGGTAAGTACTTGCATTTTCTTTCCCATGGGATACATCATGACTACCCGCGTGACTCTACGCGGCTTGTGATGCCGCTTTTGGTAAGTGTTCCGATAGCGATAGTTACGCATACCCTATTTACGCTTGTGTTTGGTGTATATTATTATGCAGCTTTTTCGGGGATTGTATTCGGATATGTATGTTACGATTCGATTCATTATGCAGCTCATCATTTTAAGATGAAGGGGCGGGTCGGTAATTTTCTGAAAGTATATCATTTGAAACATCATTATTCGGATGATCATTCGGGGTACGGTGTTTCCAATCCGTTGTGGGATTATATTTTCGGTACTGTCCCGAAACAGACGAAATCGTCAGAACCGGTTGTAGTGAGCGCAAACAACCAAAAAATTTATCAAGAAGAAAAACTTTAATAATTATAATATTTTCAAAAATATACAGTTATGGCTCTTTCAAAAGAAACAATACTTGATGTTGTGCGTCCCGTTTGTGCAGGTGTGGAAACGGTTGAACATCACGGTCAACTGACGTTACTTATTCCGATTGCCGATATTGTGGATGTATGCCGTGAATTACGGGATAATTCGCTTACTCAATTCACTTTTTTAGTGGATATTACAGCTATTGATTGGAATAAGAAAAACAGTCGGTTCGAGGTGGTGTATTTTCTGCAATCAATGGCTAACAGAGCACGAGTACGTCTTAAAGTTGCTTTGCCGAATGATGAGCATCCTCATTGCCCGACTGTTGTTGGAGTTTGGGAAGCCGCAGATTGGTTCGAGCGTGAAGCCTACGATATGTACGGTATAAAGTTCGACGGTCATCCAGATTTACGTCGTTTCTATATGCCTGAAGATTTTGCCGATCCATCGAACGCTGAACCGTTATACCCCTTACGGAAAGATTTTCCGCTAATGGGCATACCCGGTTCGCTTCCGTTGCCTCCGATGCCGGAAATAATCTAAAGTGGAATAATATCCATTTAAAATCCGTTCAATCCGGTATGCTTACGTCGTCCGGCGTTTAACGGATTTTTTCATTGTTCAAGGGCATATCCGGCTCTCAATTATTATATTCTCTAAATGGTTTACGATTTCCAATGACATTGCAACGGTTTTTATTGTGCTGTAGTATCTGGGTAGTTTTGCTTGCGAGCGGATGCTTGTTCGTAAAGCAAAAGGATGCACCTCCGCCTCCGCCAACGCTTTTAAGTCCGCAACCCGAAATTCTTATGAGTGAGAATTTGGTGCGTTCAAAAGCAGGAGATATGATTGCATTCTTGCCACAGGGTTGGTTCTTTGTGGAGTTGGAAGGCAAAGCACCGTCGGAGGTTTTTGCAATAGCAGTTAACCCTGATTATACTCTTTCGGCAGTGTTTTCTACGCTGCGTAAAACTGAAACAAGCGATTCGGTGGTAGGTCGCGAAGGTATCTACGCACTTGCCCGGATGAGCTTTGCGCGGCATGAGCGGAAATCAGCAGGAAACGTAAAATTGGTAGGGAAAACAACTGAACTAAAAATAGGCTCACGCGAGTTTGGCTCATTTGAAATTACAGGTGTCTTCCGACCTGATTCAACAGGTGCATTGCCAGGCGTACCGCTTGTGTACGGAACATTAAAAACGAAGGTTGCTGTCTTCAATTCTTCGATTAATAACTATTATGAATTGGCACTTGTGCCCACAACAATAAGCGGAAAGCCTCTTCCTTCGGAAGATGAAATAAACAAGGTGTTCCGTTCGATGCTTACTACTGTTCAATTCTGAAATAAAGTGCAATTATGATTCTTTCGGACGATACTCAGGCAATACTCGAATATTTGGAATCTACAGAGGTAAAACTCCGTAAATCAAATGATTTTGGTGCATTGCTCGAAATCGGCGCACAAACGGGTGCTGCCGATGAAATGAATGCAATTATCCTTACCGGAAAAAACATCTGGAGCGTGTACGGCATTCTCAAAAAAACAAGTTCTACCGACGAAAACTATCAACAGCTGGAATCGGAATTTATGACGGAAATCAATACGCTCCGTACTGCAATTGTTGATTACTTGGCACCGGTTTCAGAGGACATTTTCAAACGGTTCGAAGATACATATTTAGGAATGAATCAAGGAACGATACGGAACATTGTAGATTTGGCACATGATTTGGCAGCTCTTAAGAATCTTCAGAATCAGGCGAAGTATCAGTAAAAATAGAAAAATTAAAATCTCAGCTCAATTACTCCCAAAGGAACAATGCAGAATCTCAGAAATTTTTGTATCATAGCACATATTGACCACGGAAAATCAACACTGGCAGACCGTCTCCTTGAAAAAACAGGTCGTGTCTCTTCCCGTGAAATGACCATGAACCAAATCCTGGACGATAATCCACTTGAACAGGAACGCGGTATCACCATCAAACTCCATGCTATTCAAATGAGCTATACCGCCAAAAACGGTAAAGACTATACGCTTAACCTTATCGACACTCCCGGTCACGTGGATTTCTCGTATGAAGTATCACGTTCCCTGGCTGCATGTGAAGGTGCCCTGCTTGTAGTGGATGCTACTCAAGGGGTGGAAGCACAGACTATCAGTAATCTTTATCTTGCTATCGAAGCCGGACTTGAAATCATTCCTGTTCTTAATAAAATTGATCTTCCAAGCGCAACTACTACAATCGAAGGTGTAAAGCAACAGGTAATGGACTTGCTCGGCTGCAAAGAAGAAGATATGATTATGGCATCAGCAAAGGCAGGAATAGGAATCGAAGACATTCTTGAAGCAGTTGTTGACAGAATACCTCCTCCGAAAGGTGACCCGAATGCACCACTTCGTGCATTAATCTATGATTCGGTATTTGATGCATATCGCGGTGTGATTGTTTACCTCCGGGTAATCGACGGCACGCTTCGAGAAAAAGATAAAGTGCTGTTTATGATGGCAGACCAGGTGTATGAAGTGGAAGAAGCGGGCGTTCTTTATATGAAACGACAGCGAACAGGTGTGCTCTCTGCCGGAGATGTAGGATATATTACAGCCAATATCCGTAGGTTGCAAGATACAAAAGCAGGTGATACTGTTACTCATAACAACCGAAAGTGCGAAAAGGCAATCGAAGGTTTCCGTGAAGTAAAGCCGATGGTTTTCAGCGGTATTTATCCTGCCGACAGTGATGATTTCGAAAATCTACGCGAAGCATTGGGCAAACTTACACTTAATGATGCCGCTATTTCATTCGAGCCGGAATCTTCTGCTGCTCTCGGGTTTGGTTTCCGTTGCGGTTTCTTGGGGCTATTGCACATGGAAATTGTGCAGGAACGTTTGGAGCGTGAATTTAACCAGGTGATTGTGACAACGGTTCCTAACGTGCGGTATCATATTATCCGTACTGACGGTGAAGAGTTGTGGGTGGAAAATCCGGCGCAAATGCCTCCCCCCGGTAATATTGCCGAAATCCGTGAACCGTTCATCAAAGCTCAGATAATTACTCCGACCGAATATATCGGTGCGATTATGAAACTTTGTCTGGATCGCCGAGGAGTGTTTTTGAATACTGTTTATCTTTCGTCAACCCGTGTTGATATTAGTTTTGAATTACCGTTGGGTGAAGTGATTTTTGATTTTTATGATAAACTCAAATCATCAACTCGCGGGTATGCTTCCCTTGATTATGATTATGCAGATTATCGCGCAGGTGACCTTGTTAAACTGGATATTATGTTGAACGGTGAACCTGTTGATGCACTCAGTTCAATCATTCACCGGGCAAAAGCGCATGAATGGGGTAAAAAATTATGCTCGAAACTGAAAGAGCTTATACCGCGCCAAATGTTCGAGGTGATTATCCAGGCTGCCATCGGAGCTAAGATTGTTTCGCGTGATACCATTAGTGCAATGCGTAAAAACGTTCTTGCAAAATGTTATGGTGGTGATATTTCCCGTAAAAGAAAACTTTTAGAGAAACAAAAAGAAGGTAAGAAACGTATGAAGCAAGTAGGACGGGTGGAAATCCCGCAGGAAGCGTTTCTTGCAGTATTGAGTATTGAACACTAAAGATTCGTTTTCCAAATTCAATGTAGTATATAATTATCCTATTTACATTTAAATCTAAATTGTTATGTCTAACACCGATAAGGCATCGTCAGCATCGTCAGGTGGATTGTCAAAAAAATCAAAACAGTCAAAGAAACAGCCGGAAACACCGAAGGAACATATCTTTTCATGGGCAAAGACAATTATCGGTGCAATTTTAGTTGTGATGGTAATTAACGGTTTGCTGGTTGCATCGTTCGTTGTACCTACGGGGTCAATGGAAAATACCGTTATGACGGGTGATTTTGTATTTGTGAACCGTTTAATCTTTGCTCCATCAACACCTCAGGTTATTCCTTTTATAAATCAACCACTCCCCTTTTTGCGATTACCCGGCTGGCGTTCACCGAAACAGGGTGATGTTATTGTCTTTATTTTCCCCGGTATGAGGGATGAAGTGGAATCCACAGAGTTTCAATATTATCTCAAAAGATGTGTTGCCGTTGCAGGTGATACCCTGTCAATAGTCAACACAAGGGTATATGTTAATGGAAAAGAATTTATGCTTCCTCCTAACGGTAAATTCGAGAATTTCCCAATGAACCCGGGTGATCAATATCAGACATTTCCTGAAGGTAAAGGATTCAATCGTGATAATTACGGACCTATACGTATTCCTAAAAAAGGTGATGTCGTTAAGTTAACTCCAGAAAACCGCCTTGAATGGGATATGTTTATCCGTCGTGAAGGACACTCTGTTGGGGTAGAAGGCTCACAGATTATGGTTGATGGTAAAGCGATATCAAGCTATACTGTAGAACGTGATTATTGTTTTGGTATGGGTGATAACCGCAATAACAGTTTGGATAGCCGTTATTGGGGATTTGTTCCTACGGAAAATATCATTGGAACACCAATGGTAGTATATTGGTCATGGGATACAGGTCTTGGTGCGGGAGATTTCTTCAAAAAATTGGGTACTATTCGTTGGGCACGTCTTGGAACACTCATTAGATAGTATCAGTAAGCTATACTTGACAGTCTTATAAAGGGCAGATAATTTATCTGCCCTTTTCTATTATATAAAGGGAATCCTGTAATGCCTTAACGCAATGGCATAGCAAGTGATAACTGAACTCCACCATCGAATGTAGGGAGAACGCCCACCGATACAGATGAAACACGATGCAGATACGGAATACCGTAGCCGATTGCCCCGCCAACAGCCGCACCAAGAAGAACATCTGTCGGGAAGTGAGCACCGGAAAATATACGTAACAATCCAACAGTTGAGGCTGCACTCATTGATGCAATCCACACAGTTGACTTGTATGGGGAGTTAGGGTAGTAGTCAGAATAAACTGTTGCAAAAAACGTCATTGAAGAAAACGCCCACGTTGTATGCCCTGAGAAAAATGAACGTTTTGTCTCGTTTGATTGCCATTCTGATGGAGCAGTTGAGGGATTGTAGGCATACGGACGCACTCGGTCAACTGTTCCCTTGCCATACGAAGGTAGAAAAGTAGCAAGCAAAACAGTCTCGAAATACATCGTTGAAATCTTTCCAAAATCCTTGCGAATAGTACTGTCAAAAATTATTAAGCCAAGCGGTGATGCTATACACAACCCTACACCGTAATCACTAATAGAAGAAATAGATTTTGAAGAAAAATTTGTTGTCCATCGGTCGATAATGTTAATATCTTCTTTTCGTAAACCCAAGTGCTCCTGGTCTGACAGTATATGTATCGAATCATCGAGAGCTGCTCCTATGAACGACAATCCAAGGGATGCACTCATAATCCATGAGTCTTTCCTCCAGCTCACTTCATACGGAGATTGCGCTATTAGAGAAATTGGAAAAGCAAAAAGTACTAACACACAAAAACTTGAGAGTATAATGCGCAATGATAAAGCTCTCTGAGAGAGCGTACAGACATTGCTTGAAAGAGTATTCATAAACAGTTCAGTAGGTACTATAAAAAGGTTGTTATGGTTAGATTCATCCGCAAATCGTGAATAAGTTATGCCCAAGCCCAAAGAATGAAATCCCAGTAAGAGGGATATACAAGCTAACCAATTTTTATCACGTAGTTTATAATTCCTGTGCGTTTTATTATAAATCTTTAGATGAATGCGTAGTTCATAGAATTTATCTTGCTAAATCAATTAAAATCTGATAATTTAATCGTCATCTATTTGTAGGTTGGGTTATTCCATTTGTTTTTTTCAACATTCAAAGAGGCATTCATGTTCTTATTTATCCTTGGTATCGTTTTGTTTATTATTGGTAATGCTACAAAACCTAATACCGGCGGACTTTCCCGCTTTCGCAATATACTGCGTTTAGGTGGTTTGGCTGTGATGGTTATCGGCGGATTAACAGCTACGATTCGCCAGATTCCTGCAGGGCATATCGGAGTTCAGGTTTTGTTCGGAAAAGTTGAAGAGATGGTGCTGTCCGAGGGGTTGAACTTTGTAAACCCATTGATGACAGTAAAAGAAATTGAGGTCCGTACTCAGAATTACACAATGAGTTCTATTCATGATGAAGGACAACAAACCGGCGATGACGGAATTCGAGTCTTGAGTAAAGACGGCTTGGAAGTAGCGATTGACTTAACGGTACTTTACCGTATCGATCCGAAATTCGGACCAAGTATCTATAGAGATCTAAATCTTGACTATGAAAACAGATATATTCGTGGGGTTGCGCGAACACGTATTCGCGAAGGGGCAACAGGCTATGTAGCAACGGATTTATACTCATTCCGCCGTAAAGAGTTTGAAAATGCAATCCGTTCTTTAGTGGAAGTTGATTTTACAAAAAAGGGATTTATTTTAGACCAGTTACTTATTCGTAATATCACACTTCCGGCTTCAGTAAAAGAAAGTATTGAGCGGAAGATAAATGCAGAACAGGATGCGCAACGTATGGAATATGTGCTCGACAAAGGAAGACGAGAAGCGGAGCTGAAAAGAGTTGAAGCACAGGGAACGGCAGATGCACAGAAAAT
>CALMMI010000259.1 GCA_937868245.1 uncultured Ignavibacteria bacterium
ATATCAAAAAGCCCGGGAATAATCAATCCAAAAGCTGGGATAGCTACCAATGCTTTCGGTAAATATTCAATTATTCTTCTCATTATTTTTTCAAAGACTGGTTTGTTTTCTTGCGTAGATGGCATAAGAATTTATTAAACCCCATTATATTTAAAAATATATTATTTATATAAATACCAATTATTACAATACATTCTTATTAAAAGTATATTTAGAATGGTAATCGTAACACTTGTCATGATTTTAATCTCTCACAAAATTACCCATATCCAGCCCCACCTCCATTACTCCAAAAACTACTCAATTATTTAGGTAAGGCAGACTATTACAACAGACCTCGCTACAAACACCTATACACAACTACAGTTTCAACAATAGTCATAACTTGAATCGCGGAATAGGTGGAGTATTCTATAGATTCTATACGTTATCTACCGTAGTATTGATTTGCTGCCCGCCCTTATTATTATCAACTGGAACTTCCTCCGTCTGCACCAAATTCTGAAACGGCTTTGTTCTGTTGAGAACATAACCCGAAATTACTATTTAGGTCAGGTCGGTTGCTACAACCGACCTTCCTTTTAAGCGTCTTTACGTTGAGGCAGTTGTAACAACTGCCTCAACGTGGTTGTTACTATGTTTATAACTTGGAAATGTACGGCGATATACAACCGACCTTCCTTCTAAGCTTCTATAGGAAATTATCATTGCAATTACTTTTATTCAACCATTATTTACCGGCTGGTTGACATTTGCCGGCTGATTTGCTACGGAAGCATTCACTTGTGTGTCTTTTGCAGCTTTTATGTATTCCAAAATTGGATTCCAGAGTTTTGATCCTCCGCTTACTAACAGTGCGCCAATGGCATACCCTTTCCATGTATTGTCAAATAGAGTTCCCCATGCGTTTTGCAAGGGATCCTGTGCAAGTATTATTGTTACAAGGCTACACACTAACGTTAAAAAATATACAAAAAATAAACGTATACGCTCCTTTTCAGGATTATCATTTTTATTTTCCAAAAAACCAAAAGGTTTTTTTACTATTTCCACCAAACGCTCATTTGCAATGCTTAGAGCAATAATAATTGATACTGTTTGTGAAATGTCAATGTTCATTTTTTTTTCCTCGTAAAAAATAAAGAAATATAGAAATTAGTTTTTGTTGAAGATGCTTTAACGTTTAATACTAGTATTCATATAAACTTGCTGCGTGTTCTAAGTATCAGGTCTCAATTATAATACTATATCTCAAGCAGTGTCTATTCAATTACATACCAACTTTAATATCAATAGTGGGAATAACCTTATCGCTTTTCGTATCATAGACGATCCTTCCCAAAAGCCAGTAATTGTCTATAAAATTATATTCTGCACCAAAACTGAATTGCCAATTCGGCTTATATTCCTTTGCAGCGAGAAGCGAAAAATCCAGTGTTCCCTTTAGCTCGTTAATGCCATAGTGCCCGCGAACAGCGAATCCACTGGAGGTAGTATCATACCCGTTGCGATGTTGCTGTAAAAAAGATATATTGGCATTGATTTGTATCATATCCCCAAGTTGATAGGTGTAAACACCCCACGCCTGAATTCTTCTGTTACCCACGCTGAGCATATCATACGATCCATCTGAGGAAGTAAAACCTGCAGCAACCGCCAGGGTGAGTACATTTTTATTCCATAATAATTTTTCAACCGTGTCCTTAACCATTTCTCGTAACAAATTGAAGTCTTTATTGGGACCGACAAGGTCATTTGCAGTTTTTGCAATTTCAGTTTGATATGCGGGATTAGTACGAACTGTTGAAATATCAATATTGTGTTTACTTGCAACACTTTTCTCAGCTTCGGCAATGATCTCATTGCTTGAGGCAGTTAAGTTGTTGATTAGAGAGTCAAATGTAGTATTTTTCTGGGCATTGATTTCATTCAAAATGTCCCACCGTATTCCTAACGCTACCGAACGGACAGGCGAGAGATTGGTAGCGTAGGAGAGTGCAACCGGGATTTTTAACCGTTTGTAAAAACTATATTCAACCCCCCAAGGACTCTGATTCACAGTTTCGGAGAGGATTGCCGTCCCGATATTTACCATAAATTCTTTCGATGAAGATGCCCGTAAGATTGCAGTAGGTTGCTGTTGTACAGCCGTAAAAGCGGGTGCATCGGGAATTGCAAAATCAGTTTGTGCCTTTAATGAGGAGAATGCAACCGCGAGTAAAACAATTAGTACACTTTTTTTCATTGGTTGCCTCATTGAAACATAAAACTGGAAATAGAAATTGTTTCGGTTAGAGTATCATCTATAGTATTATTACTGTCAATCGAAGTGTAGAAGCTGACATCTACATTGCTTCCATTTATCAGAGTATAATCAACACGAAGCATTTTCCCTTTTAGAACCTGTGCCTGCATTTGTATCGGGAAAATATCAGGAATATTATCAGTATTTGTCCCATGCCTTATGTTCTGCTTTACATTGTCATAAATCAACCATATTTGATAATTTACCATAATTTTATTTGTTTCTTCGAATTGAGGCATTTCAACCGTAACCATAACAGGATCAACCGCATTGGCGGGTATTGTAATTGTTTTATATGACATATCACACACTCTCTCTGATAAATTAAAATAAAGTTTGTTAAGCCGATGAGATATTTAGTTTGAAATATTATACAGTTTAGAATCGATAGGTAATTGAACATATCGACTAGTTCAGTGCTAACCGAACTTGTATGTAGTTCTGAGTTCCTGATAGTCGCGAAAGCCGCCTACAAAATAATACAATGAAATTAGAAATAAAATATTCACGCGTGTCATCCTGTACTTGATTCAGGATCTCGGTTGCTGTCTAGTACTGCTGATTCGGACGTGCTATTTCTACGTTCTAGCGAAGATGCTGAATCAAGTTCAGCATGACAGGATAATTATTTTACATGCTAAACACGAGATGCCATTTACAGCCTCACGTTATCGGATGCTAAGCATTTTCAAGTACTTATACGAAATCTTCACTTGCTTTAATAACGTCCTACTACTACGTATGATTAAAAAACCGACCGGTTCACGATGTAATCCGAAAATAAATGGAGGAGACTTATCATGAATATTCATAAGTTATGTTTGTATTGAATAAATTATTACCACAATTAACATTACAAAGCCAATAATAAATGAGAGGAATCTTCCCCTCACAAAATTACATCTTCACCCTTATCCCCCCGTTACTCCAAAATCTACTCTATTTTACTTTGACATAAATAACTTTGCCTCAGCTCTCCTCCTGATGAACAACCCGGGTATAGATATTTTTTTACCTAAAACTTTACCCTTATCCCATTTCACAAACTCTGCGGCTGCCCCTATATAGTCACCTTCGTTTAGCTTCCTTAAGAGTTTTGAGTTTTTTAGGTTTGCCATTCCTACATTGTATGCAAAGCTTACCAGAGCGGCGAACTGGTTGTCGTTTAGTTCAACGGTAACAACAGCTTGTACATCCCTGCAAAAAGTTACCAATTGACCTGCAAACAAATCCTCAGCCTGCTGGATTGTAATTCCTCCGGGATAGAGTGCCAGTGCCCGCTGCTTGTCGGCACTACCGCGAAGTAACCTTCCACCCTCACTGATTGCGTGTCCATATCCAATTGTCCAAACTCTTGTCGGGTCGAGATAGGGGTCTAATTTTGGTGTGGTGGTATCACCATCACGAATTCTTTCGAATGATTTGATAAAATCAATACCTTTCTGACTAATACTGCGAAGTGCCATAAATCCTCTGAATGTTTATATATGTTTCTAAGTGTTTGGAGATAAATAAGTTGAATTGTGTACAGTATGATTGGAAATCAAAAAAATCCAATCGTTTGAAAAAAAGAAAATATTCCTACAAAGTTATAGGATAATAAAATATTAAACAAACGTATCGCACGATTTCAACGCACGATTTCAACGCACGATTTCAACGCTATTTATCGCATTCACATTTCATCAACTGTAGTTGTAACTATATGATAAAAAAAGATTTCATAAAAATGAAATATTCTGTATGTGCTGTTAATAGTTTGATAAGAAGAAAAGTGGGGTATAATTCTGTAGTTGTAGGATGAAAATAATTGGTAGGGGTATATACTCAGCATACATATATATGTATATCAAAAATAACTGCAACTTTCCGGATAAAAGTTCGTTATACACATCGAAGGTGACTAAAAGAAGGTGATAAGGCGTGAACAGGCAGCTGTTTGATACGTGTTCTAAATGAATACGGAAATCTTATTTCAGAGTAATAGTCAGCATCAATCAAACAAACTGCTTCGTTCAGAGATATAAGTAATCTCCGGCGATGCTCTTCACAAGACGAACACCCCCGAAGGTTTTTTATCCTACTTGCCACAATACTACGTCACCGAAGAAATTCCTATAAAAATACTATTAATTGTATTCATAAATATTATAAACAATAGTTCAATTTATTCAGGAAACCGTTATGAAAGAGCAAAAAATGATCGACATTCTGAATTCTCTTGTAGAGGTTCATAATGACAGAATCGAAGGTTACCAAATTGCTTTGAAGGAATCGGAAAAAGCCTTTCTTGAAGAAGGAGATTTACAGAGATTGTTTACAAGTTTCATTCAAACGAGTGAAAACTGTAAAGATTTATTAATTAACGAAATTATTAAACATGGAGGCATTCCGACAAAGGGTACAAATACACTCAGTATGATGTACAGAAAGTGGATGGATATAAAATTTGCACTTACATGTAATGACCGATATACGATTCTAAAATCGTGCGAACACGGGGAAGGGATTGCACTCGAAATATACAATAATGTGATAGCAAATAATAGTACGGAATTAAAAGTATATCAGCAGAAATTATTGGGAACACAGGTTAAAATACTGAAGTCGGAAAAAGATAAGGTGTTGGAATTATTTAATCATTCGTTGGAGCATGAATAAATAGTACGGTAATATAATTCATGAATCATAGGCTCGATGGATAATTCCTGAAATTGTAACCATATATAAATACAATGATTAATCGCGGCAAAATATGGTCTAAACGGATGAGTGTTAGTATGGATTAATGATAGCATTCAGTAAACATACACACGACAATCACATTCATAAAACTGAAATATAAAAGGAGGATATATGAAAAGCGCACTAAAGAAAGCATTGTTGATTATCTCAATAATGGCATTTACTGCAATTTCCTCAAATGCACAGGAAAGTGAAAGTCCAAAATTTCAATCACAAAATTATAATACTGCAATCGGGTTACGGCTTGGCGGTTTAACAAGTGGCTTTACTGCAAAGCAATTTTTAGGCGGAGGCGGCGCAGTAGAGGGGATTTTGGGAGTTGGGTCAAATGGTTTTGTCATTACAGGGTTATATGAACAGCACGAGCCGATTTCCGGAGCACCGGGATTGCAGTGGCTGTATGGTGGCGGCGGTCACATCGGATTTTTCAGTGACCGGGGTAAATATTATTATACATTCCGTGGAGATGATGTGTATTATACAAGGGCAGCAATCATCGGTATCGACGGAATATTAGGTTTGGATTATAAAATTAAAGGTGCTCCA
>CALMMI010000260.1 GCA_937868245.1 uncultured Ignavibacteria bacterium
TTACCCTGTCAAAATTGAAATTTCTCATGACAAAACAAATCTAAGTAATGTAAAAGTAAATGTAAAGGTTACCTCGGATATTCCACTTTCAAATTATACACTTCAAACGGTTTTAGTTGCAAGTGAAATCCATTTGGATAAACTTCCCCTCCTACCCGATGCCTATACTGAAACTTTGGAACATTGGAATCATGAGAAAGAATTTACTGATGCAATGCTAAAAATGTTGCCGGATACAAACGGAACACAGGTAAATATTTTGCCGGGTACACCTACTTCTTATGATTTTTCTTATACAGCTAAAACAGGTGATATTTGGAAACCGATCAATTAAACATTATTGCTTTTCTTCAGAATAATGTGACTAAAGAAATTATTCAGGCAGCTACAACTGTACCAGGGCAGGTAGGTTCAATGGTTGGAACAACAATGAGTTTCACACCATCGGTTGAGCCAATGTTTGTGGCTGCAAATGCAAATGAAACAGCGGAAACCAAGATAGTTATTGGAAACGTGGGTAAGTCTGCAATGCAATATACAGGACTTTCAATAACTAAAGCTGCCCGTACACCTTCGGATTGGTCAATGACCACCGATAACTTCACTCCTGATTTTACATTGGATCCGGGTAAATCAAAAGAGATTGTTGTAAAACTTACCCGTGGAACATCTGCGGGTTCTGGAGCTGTTGAAATTACTTTCAAAGAAACGGGAGGACGTACATTAAGTGCAATTCCAATTACAATGATAGCAAAAGAAACAGAAAGTTTCTTAGTTACTGACAATCCTGCGAAGAAAAGCGAACCTTTTGCATCTGCAATTGCAGCTCGAGCCACCAAGAAAAATTATACTGAAATATCAGGCGAACATATTGCAAGGTATTCTCAACTGTTTCCAAATTTTAAACGAATGATATGGAATGAAGCCGATAGTGGGGTTGTGAGCAAAAGTGACTTTGCTTTTATAAATTCTGCAATGAAAAACGGTAAATCAGTTTTTGTAAGTGGACAACGAACTACTTATGAAGCTGCATTCAACGATGTGAAGGGGATATTGGATACAATGGGAGTAGTATATTCCGGATTGTCGAAAGTAACACCGTTTACAGTAAAAGGAGTTGCCGGTGATTCAATCTCTGACGGTTTCAATGAAACATGTATCCTTGCAAATTACCCGTTATACAAACTGACACTCACAAAGATTCCTAAACCGGGAGTTACCCCCTTTCTTACAGTGGGTGATACAATAGTTGGAGTAAGATATCAATCTCCTACAGCACGTATGATTTATATGAATATAAATCCTGCAGCAATCCAAAATGTTGCAAGCAGAAATGCATTGCTGGATAAGGCGTTAACATGGGTAGAGAGTTTTACGTTCTCTCCTTTAACAAAACTATCATCTGTTGAAACATTAGATTTCGGTGCTATTGCCGGACCAAATAAATTACTTCCGATTACACTTAATAATGTTGGAAATGTACCGTTCGAGGTTTCAGAAATAGGAATCAAGGGTGCTGATTCTGCCTTTTTCTCACAACAATCAGGTGGTCCTGGTATGCTTATTCCTTTGGGTGCTTCGCAACAAATATCAGTTATATTCTCCCCGACTGAAAGTAGGGCATATACTGCAGTTTTTGAGATTAAATCAGCTGCTCCCGGTGCAGAAAAACTTTTTGTAGTTTTAAAAGGAAGCAAAACCACGATTTGTGTAAATGAAGG
>CALMMI010000261.1 GCA_937868245.1 uncultured Ignavibacteria bacterium
TTTCTACATTGTAAATTGGTTCAAGAATCTTAGGGTCTGCTTGTACAAAGCACTCTTTGAAAGCCATCAATCCGGCAGTTTTAAATGCTGCTTCATTTGAATCCACTGCGTGCATTTTCCCGTCGAAAACACTTACGCGAATATCCCGTGCCGGACTTCCTGTAAGAGGTCCTGTTGTCATTTTATCCATCACACCCTTCATGATAGCCGGGAGAAAACGGGTATCGATTACACCGCCAACTATACAATTAACGAACACCAGTTTTCCGCCCCATTGCAAATCGTGTGTTTCAGTACCACGGATTGTTAACCCTTGCGGGTCGGGCATTCCTTCGTACCACGGTTCTACTTGAATATGAACTTCTGCAAACTGTCCGGCACCACCTGATTGTTTTTTATGGCGGTACATGCCTTGCACTTTCTTTTGGATTGTTTCGCGGTAGGGGACACGCGGTTCTATAAACTCCGCTTCTACTTTGAAACGTTGGGATAAATGCCGCTTTGCAATTGCAAGGTGCATTTCCCCTTGTCCGTGAATCAGTATTTGCTTGAGTTCCGGTGAGTGTTCAACCACTATTGTAGGGTCTTCTTCGTGGATATGGTGGAGTGCCATTCCAAGTTTATCTTCTTCACCTTTTTTTGCAGCTACTACGGCGATGCGTACTTTGGGAGCGGGAAACTCGATGGGAGGGAGCGAAAGGTTCTTGCCTTTTTCGTGAAGAGTGTTGTTGACATGGGTGTTTTTGAGTTTAACTGTTGAGCCGATGTCGCCCGCCGCAATGGAGAGGACATCGGCGCGTTTCTTACCATTCACTACAAACACTTGTCCTATTCTCTCTGCAACTCCTGTTTCCTCGTTCACCAAATCCATACCGGGCTTTATGTTGCCCGAATACACTCGAAAGAATGACATATCCCCGAGATGTGCTTCCGAAACAGATTTGAAAACAAAAGCACATGGCGCACCATTTTCTTCACAATGAATGCTGGCTGATGACAGTGCAACCTTCGGTGGCATTTCTACCGGAGCAGGCACTACATTGTCGATAAATCCCATTAAACGACCGCTTCCCATATTATGCTTTGCCGATACACAAAACAAAGGGAATATTTGCCTGTTAATCATCGAACTTGTAAGCCCTGTACGCATTTCATCCTCGTTCAGTTCTCCTTTTTCAAAATACAGGTTCATGAGAGTTTCGTCGTTTTCTGCAATTGCTTCGATGAGCTGATTGTGTAGTTCGTTTGCCCGTTCACGTTCTGAATCGGGGATTGGTAGTTTTTCCGGTTTACCCCCGGTTGCTGGGAATTTATACATCGTCATTTTGAGAACGTCGATGATTGTATTAAATCCCGGTCCTTCGTTCAACGGGTATTGAACAACGGTTACTTCTCGTCCGAAACGTTCTTTGGCTTGTTCTACTGTAAGGTTAAATTTCGACTGGTCAACATCAAGTTTGTTTACAGCGAATATTATGGGGGTATGGAATTTCTCGGTGTATTTCCAAATTATTTCAGTTCCTACTTCCACTCCGTTCTGCGCATTAAGAACCATAATTCCGGTATCGACAACCCGAAGGGCTGAGGCAACTTCACCGATAAAATCGTCGTAACCGGGAGTATCTATAATATTGATTTTGTAATCACGCCACTCGGCAAACATTACCGACCCGTAAACTGATGTCCCGCGTTCGTGTTCAATATCGTGATAGTCCGAAACAGTTGTGCGTTCTTCCACTGTGCCGCGTCTTGAAATTTCCCCTGATTCAAAAAGCATAGTTTCGGCAAGTGTAGTTTTGCCCGAACCTGCATGTCCGAGCAGAGCTATATTCCTTATATGATGAGCATCATAAACTTTCATATTACTATCTCCCCAATTATAGAATTAAACAAAACCCCTTGTAAAGGCGGGCTTTGTCTGAAATTGTTAGAAGCAACACTGTAAATACATTACTGCCACAATAACCTTCACTAATTTTTCAGCAGATAGTTGACGTATTGCTTACAACAAATTTACACACAATAATTGACAATTTAAACAAATAATAATGGTGCATTCATTGTTTTGAAAAGCTGCCGTAAGGATATGTTTGGAGTCGCATAAACTCAAGCTTTGGGATATTCATTATATTGCACTAAAGATTCAGGAAAATACTAATCAACGAAGGAAAATATGACTGATTTCAGCCAACAAGACGAGGAGGAAAGAACATTCTCAAAAAAATATTTCAATCATTTGGCGTATGGATTGGGCGGGGCTTTAGGTATATTCTTTTTGTATGAGATATTAGGGGGTGGTTTAGCGAGCATACTGCTTCTTACCCAAAGTAAGGAATGGCTTTGGCTTATCCAGGGAATTGGACAGATAGCATTTATGCTTGTTCCAACGTTGATTGCAATGAAGTATTCGCCGCTTGGCAAACGAGAGCTCTTGCGTCTTGAGGGTAACACAACTGCAATGCAGTGGATAGCAGGAATATCGGGGATACTTGCGATACAGTTATTCGCAGGGAGCTTTTCAACAATTCAAAATCAATTTATTCCTGAAAGTATTATGCCTCTATTTGAAGAATTGAAGAATCAAATGGAGAAAATATACACAGAGATTTTGGGGGGCGGTGGTACACTAAATATGATAAAGGGGCTGGCGATAGGCGCGATTATACCGGCTGTCAGCGAAGAAGTGTTATTTAGAGGGATGATGCAGCGATCATTAGAACAGAATTGGTCGCCAAAAAGAGCGATTATATGGACTGGGGTAATTTTCGGATTAATTCACTTTAACCCTACCGATGTAGTCAGTCTGGTTGTAATAGGTATGTATTTGGGTGTATTGGCGTATGCAACCCGTTCACTCGCTCTGCCAATAACTGTGCATTTTTTGAATAATGCTATTGCGGTGGTAGCTATCAATCTATCTCAAAACAATACAGGAGAACTGCCGGATGGAACACAAGCGTGGATAGCGGCTTTGATTTGCACAACCGGTTTAGCAGGAGCGATTTTGGCAGCAATGGTAGTGATGCGGCAGAGGGTGGAAAAATAATAGAGACAATAATACTATAAATTGTAATTTTGTTTAGTGTATTGTGTTGCATAATAATTCTTCTAAGGTGTTTTGTATGAAAACAATTATTACTTTTCGGGGAGTGGCTTTATCGATGTTGTTGATACTGTCTTGCATGGTATCTTTTTCAACTGCAAAGGAAAAAGGAGCATTAGACGGCAAAACATTTGTAGGTGAAATGATGGATAATGGAAAAAAAACTGACAATTGTACAATGTCGTTCAAAGATGGAAAATTTGTTTCAAAGGAATGTATTAAATATGGTTTCAATGGCGGCGAATATACCACTACAACAGCAGGTAGTGCTATAAAATTTGAGACAACCGAAACCAGTAAGAAGGAGGGAACTATGAAGTGGCAGGGTACTGTTACCGGATCTACAATTGAAGGCACTTGCCTTTGGTCAAAAGCAGGGCAGAAGGATATTCTTTATACGTTCAAGGGTACTTTGAAGAAGTAATAGAATGTGTCTTTACAAATATTAAGCGGCTTCCTACAGTAAACTAGGAAGCCGCTTTTATTTATTATACTAAAACAACTCACAGAATACAGTGACTTATAAATTAGCCTCAATCTGCAATGTAATACTCCGTGTAGGGGCAAGATTTCCCATAATCTCTACGTAGTAGTAATCCAGTAGATTTCTTCCGTTCAGAGTGAGTGTAATCGGGATGTCGAGGGATTCCTTCAGTCTGTATATCAACCGTGCATCCACAACGTGGGTGGCTACCCGTGCTTCTGCATCGGGAATTACTTTCAATTTCGAGTTGACTTCCTCGATTTGCGGGTCAATACGCTCTACGCGGGCAATAAACCGGTAATCAGCTTGAACTTCAAAACCACTGCCAAGAGGCACATAGAGTTTTGTGTACCACAACACAGGAGAGCGAAATGAAAGAGGGACATCTAGTTCATATACCCTTGGGTTCATTAACGTAAGTGAAGTTTCCACTCCAATAATTTTACTGATGAAACTTTTGAAAGTAAGTTCCACACCTTGTATCCTGGCTCTGGTTATATTCTGAAATTTAATTCTGGGGGTTGCCCCGGTTAGGATAAAAACAGGCTCTACCAATTGGAAAAGTTCGTTCTGAAAATAACTCATATCAATTGAGCAGGGAGATTCACCCATATCAAATTCATGGCTCATTCCACTTTCAAACGACCAACTTTCCTCCGGTAATAATTCAAGATTGGGTACAACCGTAATTCCTTGGAAGCGGAGGGCAGCAAACCGTTCACCTACCATCGGAGCGCGGAAACCGCGTCCCATCGAGGCTCGGAACTGTATTCCCATCGGGGAATTATATGAAACACCTGCCTTTGGATTAAATTGGATGTTTTGTTCGGCACTATCTGTTTTTTCTACATCAAACCTTCCGCCAACCGTAAAAATGAACCTTCGCAAGCCCGAGTATTCTGCCTGGGTATAGGCTGAAAGGATACTCTGTTTCGGAGTCCCGTAAATAGCTGATTCTACAGAGTTTAAAGTGGCATTCAGTCCGCTGGTAAGAAAGAGGTTTCGATTAAGTTTAGCTGAAAGCTGGGCTTCTGAGTTGAAAACGGTAGCTTTTGAATTTATAGCCTGTGAAGGATCTGCTAATCCTTCATTATGAAAATCAGTTGAGTAAATCCCGCTTCGTACTACCAAGAATACTTCATCATTGAAGAAATGTTTAAGTTCAAGTGCTGTTGCAAATTTTTGTGAATTAACGCGCACATCCAAATCTGTAGGTAATTTGGGGGTCGGCGGTCGTGTTGCACTATCCAAGCTGTTCCAGAACACCCAATTCGCATGGTCTTCTCCTGCTGCATTTACAAATCCCGAAAGGGAAGTATGCTCAGAAAATGCATAACCAAGCTTTGTATAAAAATTCCAACGTTTTGAATCATCAAACAAGCGGTAGCTTCTATCGTATTTTGTTCCGCCGGAAACAGTTACACTTAGGTTTGAGAATTTTTGGGCTGCACTTGCATCAAATCCGTATTCTTCGGGTGGAGAATCAAACACACGCCAACCTTCATATTTGGGTTGGGTGTATAATCCTCCGTATGCTCTTATTCGTACTTCAAGTTCTTCGGTAGGCTCCTTTGTAAAAAGACTTACAACTCCTCCTAAAGCACCCGTTCCGTACAAAGCAGAACCTGCACCTTTTATTACTTCGACCCTTTCTACATTTATAAAAGGGAGGGCATCAAATTTCATATCTCCGTTATCACCCGAGAGCATTGGAAAGCCATCCAAAAGTAAGGCAACCCTCGAACCCAATCCAAGGGCAAAACCTGAAGAACCTCGAATACTAACCTGATCGCGCGACATACTTACCCCGGGTACATAGCGAAGCGCATCATCAATTTTTGTAATATTCCGTTCTTGAAGTTGCTTTGCCTCTACAACCGAAATGCTAATTGGGACATCCTGTACGGATTGTGCATGTTTACTTGCCGATACAACAATCGTTGAAGCTCTTACAGCCTGAGATCTAAGGGGAATTGTGATTGTAAGCGTATCATCGTCACGAATGGAAACAGGAATTTTAGAAGGCAGATACCCAATTAATGAAGCGGTAAGGAAGTAGTTTCCTGTCGGGATGGCAGTAATTAAAAATTCTCCGGATTTATTTACATTTGCTCCGCGGGCAGTTGTTTCGATACGTACAACTGCACCAAGCAATGGGACTTCAGTGAGTGAATCAATGACTACGCCTTTTACGCACCCGCCCTTTGCGTGAGCTGTAGAAACTGAAAACGAACTTAAAACTACAATAAATAAACCGTAGAAAACAAATTTCATGAAATTGCTCTTTTAGAATGGTTGAGGGGGTAAATTCTCAAAATCTACAAAAATATCTGCACGGTTGATTTTATTTTTTTCAACAGTAATGGAAGACGGCTTTGTATTATCTCCCGATAGTGTGTATATACCTATAACCCGCTGCTTCTTTGTTAAATCAATACCATATTGCTGGGCAACACCAATGTACCGTATATCTACCGGAAGCGTTGTGATTTCGATTGAATACGAGGATGAATCAACAAAAAAAGGTAAGCTCTCAGGTGTGAAAAATGCGTTTCCGGCTAGAATATCATTAAGAATACCGGAGCTGTCAGGGAGATTTTTGAATGCAACTACGCGGATTGCAACAATTGAATCTTTAGCAAACTTCCAATTATCTTTTCCGCCTTTGTACGTAACTGTACCCGATAGATAGGTTTTTCCGATGGGGGAGTGGGAGTTGTTCGGTTCCAAACCGGCATTGCAGGAAGCCAAGCCAATAATGATACTAAAGATAAAAAGTAAATTGTATGTCAAACTCATAAGTTTAGTACTCTGTTGCTATACTTGATTATACCCTAGAACAGGGGTTGAAAACACTGTCCATATAATTCTATAAAATTATCTGCTTCCAAAAAAATGTGTAATTTGCAGAATTGAAATATACACCTACCGAATCTTTGTCAATCTAAAATCAAATCTATGAAAAAGAAAATAACTGAAAT
>CALMMI010000262.1 GCA_937868245.1 uncultured Ignavibacteria bacterium
ACAGGATTATAGTTCGGATCACCAAAAACATAGCTTGATGTAAGAGTAAATACACCGCTTTGATTAATGATCTTCATCGGGAAATCAAATGATGCATTTGCACCCATTCCTGCATAGGTCAATTTTCTTTGAACACCAAAAATATCTTTGGCAAGTGGTGCAGCACCACTTGTAGGCAGTATAAGACCCAACTTGTACGATTGCCATAGAACACTCAATGTCAGGCGTTCACTCCATAGCGAAGGATAGTTAATTTCCTCGAATCCTTGTTTTAACTCCACACCATACTTAGGCAGCCACTTATTATAAATAATCGGCTGAGTACTGTCGATAGAAGTTGCAAGTGAAGTTAGATTGGAACTTACAGGTTCATAACGGCGGTAACGGAGGAGGTCGAACAAACCTACCGTTACTTCGTTTGGAGAGTTATAGTCCTGAGGCTGCCCTTCGGTAATACGGAGATATTGTTGAATATTATCTTCGTCAACAATTTTAGTATCTCCCACTTTCTTAGGAATTAAATATCCTTCGCCAAGCCCTTGAGCTTCGGCTGTAATATTTTCAGACACATTTTGGCTGATATTTCTTTGGAGATACTCCATCAAGGTTTTTGCTATCCCTGTTGTATCAGGCGAACCTATTCTGCGTAATTCTCCGGCAAGATATACTTTTTTAGGCGGGTCGATTGTTTCATCCAAACGTGCACGGCTATCGTCATTTGTTGAAGTAAGAAGACCAATAATTTCAAATGGCTCTTCCGATCTAAAACGTGTTGTTACGATATATGCTTTTTTGAACAAACCGTCTTGCCAAGCTTTATAGCTATAGTAATACTTGATATATTCTTTATCGTCATTATTCAATTTTTTTCCAATGTCGCTACCTTCGATTTCATCACCGTTATCAATTAACTCGGTAATTTCATCTTTTTTCTTCGACCTGTTAGCTGCCGGATTTATCTTTGGCTCAGCAGTTCCAAGTAAAGGGTTGATTGCATTTACTGAAGCGTCATCAAGTTTGAATAGAAATATATTTGAGTAACGATAGCTCTTAAAGTTTTGTAAAATCGATCGTAATTGAGCTGTGCGCTGCCCAAATGCCGAAACCGAAAAGAGGATTCCCAGTACCGGGACGCAAATAACCAGATTACGCATTATTTTTTTCATAGAATCAACCCGTTAAAATTCAATTTGTTAAAATTACTCTTAGAAACTAAATGTGAAATTGTAAGGACGCGATGCTTCCTTCGATTTCTCACCGTTCGGATGCTGTGCCGATGCTTTAACTTTCAGTTTAATTGTACCTTTTGTACCGCGTGGAATAGGCAAAGGTCCTTTTAGACGTAGTGTTACATTATATTTTGTTCCGTTTTTCGCAGGCTCACCCACTACTGAAACACTATATCCTTTGATGGATGCCTCTACCACTTCAACCTTTACTCCTACAACTGTAGCTCTAGTCTCGGTAGAACCCGCAGCTTCTTCAGCACCGGAAGTAGGAGGTTTAATTTCAATATTTTGCACAACAACAGTCGGATCCCGTGGGTCTGTCATCGGGCTTACCGTTGCATTTGCTATACTGATACTTGGTTTACGCTGTGTAGGTTTAGTCTCAAACGGTCCATTCTCGTCAGGAAATATCTGAACTTTAATATCTTGATCTTTAGGGGACTGCCATACAACTCGTACCGAAACTTTATCCGAACTTGAAGGAACAACATAGTTGTCAGCAGAAGAAACAGACAAACGGTTTGCAGGTTGTTTATTGGTCGTACCTTCTATAAATATTCTGAACTGATTACCAGGAATTTTTGAGCCTGATGTAGGAATTACTTCAAATTGAAGCGCATCTCCGTACGCAATTCCGTCTATAGAACCCTTTATTTCATCTGTATTGCATACCAAACTTCCATCTTCTTGTTTATTACATGCAAGACCAGTTTTGAATACTGTTAAAGAACATACCGCAGTTGCTGTTTTACCACTGTTAGAATGGCTTGCAGTAAGTGCATACACACCTTCGCCA
>CALMMI010000263.1 GCA_937868245.1 uncultured Ignavibacteria bacterium
CAAGGCAAACAACAAAGGGTGTTGAGGAAAAAGCAAATTTTGACTTCACCATCCATTCGAGTGAACCAAATCCGATAGGGAAGGATAGAAATGCTCTTCTCCCGATAACAATTGAACAACCCTGTAGCTATACCCTTACACTGTATGACATAAGCGGAAAATCTATTTGTGAAATATTTAAGGGGGAGTTATCTTTCGGGGATATTAAAATCCCACTTACCCTTATATCATATAACCTTTCTGCAGGTTTCTATACACTTCGTTTGTCAGATGGAAAACATACAAGCGATCGAGGAATTCTGCTCACGAATTAACGAAAAGACACTCTCCCTATTCACCCACCATCGTGTAGTATTCTTTATTTCTTAAATTTGACGCAATAAATATGTTATCAGAATATGAAACTTTAAATTGATTTGTCAGTATTTGCGTTTTACATCCTGAAACGCTTATTGAACTTTAATCAACATACAAGCAACATAATGAAAAACATATTCTTTACTACTCTCCTTCTTATATGTCTCGCACTCGGCAATGCACATTCCGAACCCTTCAACAATGCTAGGCTCGACAGCCTTTTTGATATCTTGGCTGCTAAAAACAAGGCTATGGGAAGTATTGCGATTTCAAAGAATGGAAATATTATCTATAGCAGGGCAATCGGCTATAAACAAATCTCAGACAAGGAAAAACAACCGGTTACTACATCTACAAAGTATAGAATCGGCTCAATTACCAAAATGTTTACGGCTACAATGATTTTCCAGTTGATTGATGAAGGAAAAATCAAACTCACCACTCCAATTGCCACCTATTTCCCCAAACTGCCTAATGCCGGTAAAATAACAATCGGTAATTTATTAAACCATCGAAGCGGGTTGCATAACTTTACCAACGATGAAGATTACATGACATGGATGACTTCACCCAAAACACACGACGAAATGCTCGATATAATTTCCAAAAAACCGGTAGATTTCGAGCCGAATGAAAAAGCATCGTACAGCAATTCTAATTATGTACTTTTAGGCTATGTTATCGAAAACATCACCAAACAAACGTATTCCAAAGCATTGCAAGAACGGATTACCTCCAAAATCGGACTCTCCGATACCTACGTAGGTGGTAAAATCAACCTAACTCATAACGAATGTTTTTCGTATGCAGTTCTTGGTGACTGGGAACTTCAACCGGAAACTGACATGAGCATCCCCGGCGGTGCAGGTGCAATTATTTCTACACCGACTGATTTAACAAAATTTATCGAAGCACTGTTTGCACAAAAATTGATGTCCGAAAAAAGCTTTTCACAAATGAAAACAATCACTGATAGTTATGGAATGGGGATATTCACCATACCGTTCAATACAAGAAAAGCCTATGGACATAATGGAGGAATAGACGGTTTTGCATCAATACTTGGGTATTTTCCCGAGGACAGCGTAGCAATTTCGTATATCTCGAACGGACAGGCATATCCGATGAACGATATTCTGATTGGTGCTTTAAGTATATATTTCGATATGGACTATTCAATACCAACCTTTACTGTTATCGCAGTTAAACCAGAGGAGTTGGATAAATACCGAGGTGTGTATTCAAGTCCGCAATTTCCTTTGAAAATCACAATTGCAAAAGAAGGCAGTACATTGACAGGTCAGGCTACGGGACAATCATCCTTCCCACTTGAGGCAACTGAAAAGGATAAGTTTGAATTTCAACAGGCAGGAATTGTGATTGAATTCAATACTACCAAAAGTGAGTTAACCTTAAAACAAGGTGGACGAAATTTTGTACTGAAAAAAGAGTAGTTTGAATCGGTAGTGTTATAAACTCCTAATATGCTATAAGCCCCTGAAGATTTCAACAACCTTCAGGGGCTTATTATTTTTTGGTCTAAACAGACAACTTAATACTTTGATATATAAAGTCTAATAAATGTTTCCAATTATTAGGTGTAAATCTCCAATCAGTCAAGGCAGGTGCTACACCTGCCTTTTATTATATGCCAAATTGCAGAATGTAAGTATGATAATCACAAAAAGATTATTAGTGTAGTTCCGTAAAAAGGTATCTTTGTTGAAGGCAGGTGTAGCACCTGCCTTGACCCAATGGTTTATTCTCTATTTTTTGTCCGGGTGTGCTACTCCTACATTCTCCTTTTTCCATTCAGCAAATGATTGTTCTAATGTTTGCTGAAACACACTGTTGTCCTGTGCTCCGGATACTGCATATTTTCTATCAAATACAAAAAATGGCACACCGCGAACACCTATTTGATGTGCTTCGTAAATATCAGCTTTTACATCATCGGCATATTTGTTACTTTCGAGAACAGCTTTCAAAACGGATGTATCGAGTCCTATCTCCTCACCAATCTCAAGAAGTGTTTGGATATCATCCGTATTCTTACCTTCTGTGAAATATGCAGCGAATAATTTTTCTTCCGCTTCATTTTGTTTGCCATAGTGTTTGGCAAAGTGAGAAAAGCGATGAGCATTAAAAGAATTCGCAACTATTGCCGTATCAAAATTATAGACTAATCCCACTTGTTTTGCAAGATTGGTCACATGATCATTCATTTCCTTTGCACGTTCCAAACTTATGCCCTTATGCTCAGCTAAATACTGATTTATATTTTTGTCCGGGTTGGTTTTCATGTTTGGGGAAAGCTGATAGCTTTTCCAAATCAATTCAATATTATCGCTTTCCGGAAATTGGGAGAGAGCCTGTTCAAATTTCCGTTTACCGATATAGCAGAACGGACACATCACATCGCTCCATATCTCTACCTTCATTTTATTTTGTCTTGTTTCCATAATTATCTTCTTGGTTGAATGGTTGCTTTTTTCGATTTCATTACTTTTCTGAAGGACAGAACGTGACGATTAATTTCTAAGTTCTCTATACGTGCCCCAGAATATGTTCCGTTTTATGAAGTTTGTGCATATAAACGTTTGAAAAGATTAATATTATCAGAAAGATGACCGGCATCATTACTTTAACTGTTGTATCGTCGTTATTGATATGGGCAATAGCTGCCGAAATAAACACTATACCAAAACCTGCATACGCCCATTCTTTCATTCGTTCGGGCATTCGGGGAATTACAAGAACAATAACGCCGATAATTTTAGCGATTCCCAATTCAACTCTGAAATAATCAAGAAACCCGAGCTTTTTAAATCCCTCGGCAATCTGAGGGTTTGTAAGATAGCTAAATGCACTGAACAGCATCATTACAGCTAAGATACCGGTTGTTGTCCAGTAAACAATTGAGTTTGTTTTCGTTTTCATTGTTTTTAGTTATTTGTGAAGTATGCTGATTGAAGATATTCTTTCAACTCTGTGGGTTTTCTGCCTAACAGTACTTCCAATGCCGAACTTGGAACGTTGAACTCGTTATTTTTGATTGCGTCAGCGAAAGCGGTAAAAAACCCTATATACATTTCCGGTACACCTGTCTTTGCCAGTTGCTCACTATACTCTTCTTTTGTCGGATCTATATATTGAATTTGTGTTCCTGATAAATCAGAAAACATACTTGCAACTTCATCGAATGAGTACGTAATATCTGATGAAATAGGATACTCCTGATTTTCATGTCCTTCTGTAGTCAGTACATTCGCTGCGGCTTCCGCCATATCTTCTCGGGTTGCAAACGGTACTCTGCCGTTTCCTGCCGGATAGTACACCCCTGTTTCAAGTACTTTATTTCCAATAAAGTTTGGTAATACGTCTGCGTATAGATTGTTGTGTAGGAACGTATATGTAATGCCGGATTTCTTTAGATAATCAACAGTCCTTGCATGTGCCGTTGTTATAAAAGAGATTGCTGAATCATTCATATCCTTAATCCCTGCACTTGTATATACAATGTGCTTTACTCCCGCTTCTTTGGCTGCATTTATCGCATTAATATGATGCACAGACCTATCTCCCATATCACTTGATGAAACCAGCAATAGTTTATCAATACCTTTGAACGCTTTGAGCATTGAATCATAATCTGTGTAATCTCCTATTCTCACATCAATACCACTTGCTTTAAGTTCTGCTGCTTTATTCTCATCTCTTGCCAATGCAGCAATAGAGTCCGTAGGGATTTTCTTCATCAGAAAGTTAATAGCAGCTTTCCCATACTGTCCTGTTGCCCCTGTTACGAGTATCATAGTATGTCCTTACATTCGTTTAAATAATTAATTTTGTTAGCATTACAAAACTATGTATTTTTGCTATACAAAAGTAAGTACTATACCAATGTATAGCTCTATACTTTGGTATAGCGACTATAGAATTTTAAGAAACTGGAGACAATAATGAAGGTAAACACAGTTGACCATCCGCCGGGCGAATGCCTGAAAATGATACTACCTGTGCGAGATGCATTAGAAATACTTAGCGGTAAATGGAAACTGCCGATTATCATTGCGCTTTCGTATGGTAAGAGGCGTTTCTCGGAAATGGCAAAAGAAATCCCTAAAATCACGGATAAAATGCTCTCTAAAGAACTTAGGGAATTAGAGGCGAACCAACTTGTAAAGCGAACCGTATATGATTCCGTACCGGTGGTTGTGGAATATTCTATGACGGAATATGGTCACTCGCTCGAGAAAGTTATTAAAGAATTGCATACCTGGGGGTCTGAACACCGAAAGCGAATTATAGGCAAATAGTGCAGATGCTCTGCTTTCTCTCTATAAATGATACACATAAGCTGATAAATTTATAAGATTCCTTTAAAAAAAATTTCCATTTTTGATTTTAATTAAAATTTGAGTTGTTACTTTGAATCATACTCTGTAATTTCGCGTTGTCAGCAAATGTTATTATTCATTTTTAAGGGGAATGGTATGAAAATGTCAACAATTGTGAAGTGTTTCTGTGTGGCTTTATTTGCTACGTTTTGTTTTGAAACAGCGTTTGCTCAATCGCCGGATAAACAGATGGGCGTTGGAGTAACTGCCGGGACAGCAGCCAGTGCAGCACATATGTGCTATGCTATTTCTCCTGCATTTCATCTTGGCGCGCAATTTGGTATTGACTTGGCAAGTTCAGGCGGAACATCGTCGAACTCGGTATATTTTGCGCCGTATGGTAAGTTCATATTAGCAGGAACAAAGGATTTCAAACCGTATTTTTTTGGTGCTTTCACAGTTCAAAGCAATAATGGAACTACAACAAGTCTTTCATTAGGTGGCGGTGGTGAATATTTTGCAACCAAAAACGTTGGTGTTTTCGGACACATTACAATTATCAATATTGGCTTTTCTCCAAGCTACTCTCATATTGGTATTGTTTATCCTCAAGTTGGTGTTGAATGGTTCTTCAACTAAAAGAAAATTAAAACTATGTATAGTTTAAGTGCGAAATCTCTGCGATTTCGCACTTTTTTGTTTATACACAACCACCTACATGAGTTCATCGCGAAACTTACTTTTAAAAGCTAAGCGTATTGCAGTTGTACGTACCGACCGATTAGGTGATATGGTGCTCACCCTGCCTATGTGTGCTGCACTCAAAAGTGCATGTCCGGATGCCGAGGTAACCCTTATTGCCCGTTCGTACTGTTCTGCTTTGCTCTATAAATCCCCTGCTATTGATACGGTGCTTTTTGTTGATGAAACAACAGGCGGTGTAACTGAATTAATACAGAATGGCAGGTATGATGCTATTTTCTTTCCCCGCCCTCAATTTGAAGAGTATTTTGCCGCGTTTAGAGCTCGAATCCCCTTACGTGTAGGCTCAGGCTACCGGTGGTATAGTTTTTTGATTAAACACAAGCAATTCGATCACCGCAAGACTGCCGAATTTCACGAAGCTGAATATAATACCCGCTTAGTAGGCTCTGTATTAGAAGAACCGGTAGAAACCCGGTTAGTGCGTCCTATTGTTATACCGGAAAGCAAACACTCAACAAACAAACTTTTGAATTCCAATGGAATTACATCTGCACAAAGAATAATTGTGATTCATCCGGGTAGCGGCGGTTCATCACACGATTGGCAACCTGAAAACTTTGGCAAACTCTCAGAATTGCTTTCGAAACAACTTCGTATGCCGGTTATTATCACAGGTGTAGAGAATGAAAAAGAACGTTGCCAAATAGTACAGAAATACTGTCCGGCTGCAATAAATCTTTGCGGGAAATTATCACTTGCAGATATGATTGCGTTGCTTGACACATCCTCGCTACTCGTAGCAAATTCTACTGGGGTTTTACATATTGCAGCTGCGCTTGGCATCCCTGTTGTGGGCTTGTATCCGCGTTCTCCGGCAATAAGCTCAGGACGCTGGGGACCATACTCTCAAAACTCGATTGTTGTATCTCCTCCTGATCAACCGGAATTTCAAGATGACATGAACCTAATATCCGTAGAATCCGTGGCGGATGCTTGCCTTTCCTTTTTCAAATAACATGAAAACAGTACTTTCACTCTCCGAAGCCCGTAAACTTGCCTTGCATTCACAGGGATTGCTCTCTACCGACCCCCTGCAAGGGAAAGAGGGGACTCTTTCAATAATACAGCAAATCGGGTATGTTCAAATAGACACAATTTCTGTTGTAGAAAGAGCACATCACCATATTTTGTGGAACAGGCAGCCTGGATACAAACCATCTTATTTGAATGAATTATCCGAAGAAAAATCCATTTTTGAATATTGGAGTCATGCGGCTGCCTATTTGCCGATGGAGGATTTTCGTTACACTCTCATAAACAAGAAAAAACATGCTGATCGGATTGCTGAACGTTTACCTGATACAAGCATACGAAGTTTTGTATTGGAAAGGATAAAATCAGAAGGCGCATTGCAATCCAAAGATTTTGAGCACTCGAAAAAAAGCACGGGTGGATGGTGGGAACATAAACCTGCAAAACATGCTTTGGAACTTCTGTTTATTCAAGGTGATTTGATGGTTGCGCGCAGGGTCAATTTCCAAAAGGTATTCGACCTTACGGAACGTGTTTTACCGGCAAGCGTTAGTAAAACAATGACGACTCAGGAGGAATACACCAGCTAATAGATTTATTCAGCCAACAAGACTAAAGGATTC
>CALMMI010000264.1 GCA_937868245.1 uncultured Ignavibacteria bacterium
GGTGTAGCACCTGACTTGACCTGAAATAAGCATTAACAAAAAGAGAAAGGGCAATGCCCTGTCTCTACAGATTCTCAATTTCATGTCTTACTTCTTAACTGCTTATTCCTTCTTTCTCATTTCGTTCATTTCTTCTCGATGTCGCAAACGTTCTTGACGGCGATAAGCAGCTTCCTCAAAGCGTTGTTTCTCGATAGGTGTTTGCGGTTCAATTTGAGGAACCGGTAGTGGTTTTCCGTATTGGTCAATTGCCACAAATGTCAAATACGCAGTTGAGGCGTGGGCTTCAATACCATTAAGCGGGTCTTGTCTGAATGCTTCCACATTGATTTCCATCGAAGAACGAAAAGCGCGTGTGATTGTAGCACGTATTTCTACAACGTGACCCAGTTTAATCGGCTCATGAAAGTTGATTTCATCCACTGATGCAGTTACACAAACCCGCCCTGCGTGGCGCATTGCTACAAGGGCAGCTGCAATGTCAATCCAGTGCATGAGTTTACCGCCGAGCAAATTACCGAGTTGATTAGTGTCGTTGGGCAATACGAGTTCCGTCATAATAACCATTGATTCTGACGGCGATTTTGGAGATAACGTTGACATTAGGCTGCTTTCCTTGATAATGATAAATAGGGAATATTCTTCAAAGGTTTATCAAATACTACGATACAAAAATACCATATCTATTTTTTATTCGTCATATATAAAGACATATAAGGTTGCATTCTTATTTGAAAATAAATTTCGAGGTGATATCATCACTTGGATTTGCAGAATGATTTCTATATCAAATTCACCTTCAAAAATCAGGGGATCAGCACCCCATAGAAAAATTCTCTTTGATATCCGACAAAATTAGTCGTACTTTTGTATTCCTAATATCCGACCATATTAGGCTTATTTAGTTTTTTTGTACTAACGTCCAGCTATGCTTCGTCTTTCAAAGAGAGTGGAATACAGTCTGATTGCAATGCAACACATTGCAGGACGTTCAGGCGTGGTGGTGTCTGCTAAGGAGATAGCCGAGCAGTATAATATATCGTTCGAGCTTCTCTCAAAAGTTCTGCACAAGCTTTCTAAATCGGGCTTGCTGGCTTCTTACCAAGGCGTGCAAGGCGGATATATACTCTCTCAACCGGCAAACTTTATAAGTGTGGCAAGCATTATTGATGCAGTAGAGGGGAAACAGTCGATAGTAGAATGCAGCCATGAAACCGATGGTTGTTCATGTAGGTCATTGCCAAGCTGTACAATCAAAAATCCGATGGAAAAATTACAAATGAAGATTGATAATGTGTTTCAATCGATGACAATAGCCGAGATGATACAGCCGATTGTGTTGATGTGATAAAAACACGCAAAAGAAATTTAAATATATTTTAACTGGAAATAGCTATGGAAACCGGAATGGATATTCTTGATGAAGTCGTCAGCCGCGACTACCAATATGGCTTCGTAAGCGATATTGAACAAGAAATCACCCCAAAAGGTCTGAGCGAAGATGTAGTGCGCCTTATCTCCAATAAGAAAAACGAACCCGAATGGATGCTCGAATGGAGATTGAAAGCATATCGCCACTGGCTAACTATGCGCGAACCGAAATGGTCGAACGTGCATTATCCCGCTATCGATTTTAACGATATCAGCTATTATGCAGCACCGAAAATTAAAACTGACGGTCCGCTTTCATTAGATGATATTGATCCTGAAATACGCAAAACATTCGATAAACTTGGTATTTCCCTTATCGAACAGCAACGTCTTTCGGGTATTGCCGTTGATGCGGTGTTCGACAGTGTTTCGGTTGCTACTACATTCAAAGCGAAACTTGCTGAAAAGGGAATAATCTTCTGCTCAATGAGTGAAGCTGTACGTGAACACCCTGAACTTGTGAAACAATACATCGGCTCTGTAGTTCCTGTAAGTGATAACTTTTATTCTGCGCTTAATTCTGCAGTGTTTAGCGACGGATCGTTCTGCTACATCCCCAAAGGTGTGCGCTGCCCGATGGAATTATCAACATACTTCCGTATCAATGCTAAAGATACCGGACAGTTCGAGCGTACTCTCATCGTTGCCGACGAAGGAAGCTATGTTAGCTATTTGGAAGGCTGCACAGCACCAATGCGTGATGAGAACCAACTTCATGCTGCAGTAGTGGAAATCGTGGCTCATAAAGATGCAGAGGTAAAGTATTCAACAGTTCAGAACTGGTATCCGGGTGATAAAAACGGTGTAGGCGGGATTTTCAACTTCGTGACAAAGCGTGGTATTTGCCTGGGTGATAATTCCAAAATCTCATGGACACAAGTAGAAACTGGTTCAGCCATCACGTGGAAATACCCGTCAGTAATTTTGAAGGGTGATAATTCAATCGGAGAATTCTATTCTGTAGCGGTTACAAATAATTACCAGCAAGCAGATACCGGTACAAAGATGATGCACATTGGCAAAAACACCAAGAGCAGAATCGTTTCCAAAGGTATCTCGGCAGGTAAATCCCAAAATAGTTATCGCGGTTTGGTGAAAATCAATAAAACTGCCACGAATGCTCGTAATTTCTCTCAATGTGATTCGCTCCTTATCGGTGATAAATGCGGAGCACACACATTTCCGTATCTTGAAGTAAGCAATAGCAATTCAATGGTAGAGCACGAGGCAACTACCTCGAAAATCGGTGAGGACATTTTATTTTATTGCAATCAGCGTGGAATCCCAACCGAGGAGGCAATTGCACTTATCGTGAACGGGTATTGCAAGGAAGTGATGAATCAATTGCCGATGGAGTTTGCTGTGGAGGCACAACGTCTTTTGTCGGTTTCGCTTGAAGGTAGTGTAGGGTAGGGCAGGGGATAAATAGCAAAAAATAATGCAGTCATTCAGAAGGAGTCTTCGACTGAAGAATCTCAGTTTAATGGAGACGCAAGAATTAAATCTTATACAGAGTTGATTGCATTTATAATTCAAGCTAAATTCTAAGCTATTCCAAACAAGTTAAAAATATAATTTATAATTTTCAAGAGTTGTCTAAACTGAGATTCTTCGGTCGAAGACTCCCTCTGAATGACAGCCAAATAATTATAAAATCTATAGGTGAATA
>CALMMI010000265.1 GCA_937868245.1 uncultured Ignavibacteria bacterium
TACGTTATTTCATTGACAGTAAATTTTTTTACTACAAATGGAGTTAGATTAGGATTTCCGTGTGCTGATTCTTGCATAATTTTTATAGAAATGAATGTGTTAAAAATTGACTTACTTTGTCGAGTTTGAAGATGTGAACAACATAGAAGGCGAATGCAAAAGAATTTTCTACACCAACTTCATTAACAATAAATTGATGTGCAGGAATAGTATTTCCGATCACATCTTCCCCTATATTTTTCTGATCTTGAATGAATCTTAGCACAGAACATAATGTAGGTATAGTACCACGTCGGGAATCTCCCCATACCCGGATATGTTGCATTGTTTGAATTGCCGGAAGTATCCGTATTTCCAAATCTTCCTGATTATTAAGTATAGCTTGCAAAAATCCCTTTATCTTTTCGGCATTTGATTCTGAATTTATGGAGAGCCATCCCATGAAAAAAAAAGAGTTAATAACTGCTTCTGTGTCAAATCCGTACTGCTCGGCATCAATAACACTACGAACAATTGTTTCAAGAGGGGCTAATGCTTCGGGATGTATTGTACCCATCCTTCTTACAATTCCATAATATAAATTATAGTGCCGGAGATTTGTTTGAGAAAAATCTGCAATTATGCTCTCAATACTCATCTTCAAAAGCAACTTACCTTGCTCACTTTTTATCTGCATCCTTTTGCAGATAAAACCAAATACTTCTTCATTACTCGATTCCATTTTATACTCCTTAAACAATAATTAAATAATAATTAAAATCCATCGCCTTCACTAAATAATGCAGCTACAAACTCCGATGATTGAAATAGCTCCACACTCATCAAACCTGTTATTGAAATGTTCAGTCGAGGTGTTTCACTTGAACTTTCAATATTAAAAAGTAAACTCCAGTCCTTTACTTTCAATGCAGGAGAAGTGTCCGGAGAAACCCACATTGTTGCACCGTTTTGCTGACCACTTAATGGCTTTAATTGAATATCAACGTCACTAAGTCGTAGGGAAGCCATATCGGATAACAAACCGGCTTTTGTACCGTAATCATTTTCAAGAATGGTTACTGAAACTTTTTGTTCCCATGCTACGATAGTTTCACCGCCTTGATCATTTGGAACTGTAATAGGTGTGAATATTACCGAGCTTCCTTCTTCAATGTTATAAAACGTGTAGAGTTGTGGTGTCGGAGAGGAAGTTGGATAATACAACAACAACCTCGAAATCGGCATGTTTTTTATTTTACTTACATTATTGAATGTTGGCATTATCGGAGTGCCTCAATTAGTGTCATCTTATATTGTGGTAGCAATTTATTATTCCTGATGAATTCTTTCGGTGACCGTCCGCCACCGGTCATCACTCGTGTAAATGTCATTTCCTCTATAACTTCAGTATCGGTCGTATCGGTACGAACAAACTGCTTGTCAGCATTCCAAAACGCCTCCAACCATGCTAACTTTTCATTCCCAGAACCGGCTAATTCGTCAGCTGATATTACTACATCCCATTCTCTACGGCGAGCCAGTACGTGATCATACATTCTCCCTGACAGGGCAGTTGATTGATCACGGGTCACGTTGTTGAATTCAAGATTCGTAACAGCATTAAAGGCATTCGTATTAGGAACATCGCTTCCGTTCTGATACATCAAAAGTATATAGTTGATAATTACTGCCATTTTAATCTTCTATCCGTGGTGTATAAACAAATTGAAAGCCGCGTTCTATCAGAAGTGTATCAGAAGTAACAGCACTGGCGCAATGAATGTATGTGTCTTCAGTCTCGTTTGTAAAGTCCAGACAATCATGGCTTGCATTGAATGTCCCATATTCAGCTGTGCGGATAAATAGCGGCTCACTGGGAAGAAATGTATAACGGGAGCTGGTAAATCTACCGGATTCTAACACCGGTATTGTTTCATCAGTTTCATCTGCATCACTTGTGGCAATTCCTTTGCATCGGAGTACATGAGAATGATATGATTGCGTTCTATATACTTTGCCGTCCGGCATAAGACTTACAAAGTCACCGGCAATAATCGCCTCACCGGGGACGTAATTTCCTTTTACACCTGAAGCAATGTCAGTTATCAATCCACCACGCATATAGGTTGAAGTCGGTGTTGAGGTGATTTCATCACTCAATGCTTCAGCTTCCCCATAACTGAACCTACTTATATGGTGCAAACGAAGTGAAGTTTCAGGTTTTTTTCGTGAACGCTTTAGTCCAACCACTACATACTCAAATGCACCCATAGGCACTTTACTACCAAGCCGTAGGTTTTTCCATGAACCTCTTCCGCCGTCATCGTTTGCACCTGTTCCATCCTGAAGCTGTCTGAAACCGCAGAGGAACGGCACGGTCAAATTGTATTCTGTATCAAACGATATTTTATCCCGTC
>CALMMI010000266.1 GCA_937868245.1 uncultured Ignavibacteria bacterium
TCTGATTTGTTAATCAGAATATTCGAAAATCGGGAAGTACCACCAAAAAAATCTACAGGATAGGAAGTCCATGTTATTCCGCCGTCATCAGTTCTGTAGATTGTACGTCCGAATCCACCAACTATAATGCTTTTGGGGTTGTGGGGGTTTGCAGCAAATCCATACGTGGATTCATTTATCAATCGTCTCCAATGGTTTTCTGCATTAGCTGTACTAACAATAAGAACAAGAGCGAGTAAAACAGTACGGAACAACATAAAATATCCTTCTAAGTAGATTAAAAAAGGGCGTACTCGCTTTTAATGCGGGAACGCCCTGAAGAATTAAACACCGACTGGAAATAGATATTACTTCACAACAACCAATGAGCGTGTTAACGAATGTGTACCGGCTGTAAGTGTATAGTAATACATTCCTGCAGGAAGTTCTGAAGCATCAAAATCAGCAGAAAACTTTCCTGAATTCATTGCTCCATTTGCAAGTACGCTAACAACCTGACCGAGTGAATTTACAACACGTAGCGAAATTGTAGAAGGCTCGTTTAACGAAAATGTAATTTTTGAAGCATTTTGAACCGGGTTTGGAGTTACTTGATCCAATGAGAAATTTGCCGATTCATCAGAAAGTGTTTCAACTGAAGTTACATCATCAAGAATACCACCTACACGGCAGAAGAAGTTTGCCTTAATAGCTCTGTTTGCCATTGATGGAAACTGAGTTTTAAAATCTTCAGTTGGATTGTAATATCCAAGAAATGATTCTTTTGTAAGGAATTGATTTAATGTGGTTTCTTCTTCACGAATAATATAGCCTAAAGTTTTTGTACTGTCTTTTTCGGTATCATCAGTCATATATGTACCGTAGAGATTAACGCTATCTTTTGTATTATCAACATAGAATGCAAAACCGAATGCTTCATCAGCTTCCACTTCCCAATTTGGTACTTTAATAATTGTTGATAAAATGTTTTGCAAGCGATTGTTGCCGTCAACAATAGTTCTTGAATTAATAGTATCAACAGAAATTTCTACTTCTCCTAATGAACGTAAACCCGGTGCATCTACTGCAAAATTCCATCCGTTTGCACTTTGAAGATTCGCTTTAACTGCATATCCCAATAATAAAACCGGTCCTACCATTGGTGGTTTAATATTGCCACCATTTGGAAATTGAAATGGGCTAAGTACTACTGTGTCGATTGTGTATTTACCGGATCTGTTAACCTTATCTTGAGGAAAGAACTGCGCAAAGCCTTTTAAGTTATTTACGATCACATTATTACTTGCATCACGGAAACCAATACTTTCAGGTAATTGAGAAATTGCACCAAACAAAAATCCCTCACCTGGAACAGCATTGAGAATAATCCATCCTCAGTCATCCTGAGGTGCAGCATAGACCGCTCTCACAAGCTCAGCGGCTGACAAATAACTAGGCATCACAGGGGTTTTAGTAGTTTGGGTGCGGCTATTGATAAGAGGCAAATTGGGTGAAAGTATAGGTGCATTTGGGTTAACATTTACAGTTGCACCATGGATAGTATGTGCGCCATCAGGTATTGACGAAAAATTTGTCCTTTTTTGGATTTGCGCTGTACCTACAGACACAACTCCAAAAATGAGAACAAGAAGAACAGTAAACTTTTTCATTTTATTACTCCTAAAGTAAAATAGATTGAAGAGATATTTTAATTAACAACGTAACATAGACAAACAAAACTACGATTTGGTTACATTTTGGGCAAAGGTTTTTTACGAGAATTGAGTCAAAACAGCAAAAAGTGGTGAAGTTTTGGTAATTTCGTACCTTGAAAAGCACAATTTTAACAAAAAAAATACTATTGATTAAGAAATTATGAATACGGAAAATATCGAAAATCAACTTAAAATTGCAATCGGATTAGTAGTGGATACTGATTTCGACAAAACTCTCGATGAGCTTGGTGCAGTGCATTCCGTTACATTAAAAGACGGAGTTGTAGAGATACTATTGCAACTTGTTCCGCCACTCCACTGGATAGCTCCTGCAATTGATAAAGCGTGTTCAGAAGCTGCAAGAAGTATTGCCCCGGAGCTCCGATCGGAAGTATTGGTACGAGAGAAAGAAGTACATCGCACCGGCTCTAAAAATGTTTTGCCTTCTGTGAAAAATCTTATTGCAGTTGCCTCGGGCAAAGGTGGTGTGGGTAAATCCACTATTGCAGCTAATATTGCCGCAGCTCTTGCTATGAAAGGTGCAAGTGTTGGTTTATTAGATGCAGATATATATGGTCCGAGTGCTCCAACAATGTTTGATATGGTAGATTCCCAACTGGAGGCTGAAAAACTACCTGACGGAAGAATTATCGGTCAGCCAAATGAACGCTATGGTGTAAAGGTTGCGTCTATAGGATTCGTGATGCAGCGTGACCAAGCAGCAATATTACGTGGACCTATGCTGGCAGGATATTTCAATACTTTGGTAGAACAAATCAATTGGGGTGAATTGGATTTTTTAGTGTTCGATTTACCTCCCGGCACCGGCGATATACAGTTGACTCTTACCCAACGTGTACCGCTTACCGGAGCGGTAATCGTAACAACTCCACAGGAAATATCATTGGTTGATGTCCGTCGAAGCATTTCCATGTTTCGCAAGGTAAATGTCGAGATTCTCGGAATAATTGAAAACATGAGCTATTTTACTCCACCGGAGCTTCCTGAAAATAAATATCATATTTTTGGTGAAGGTGGAGGAAAAAAAGTAGCTGATGAAAACAATGTACTGCTTTTAGGAGAAGTGCCGATAACATTAGGTACACGAGAAGGCGGGGATGAAGGCTTACCTGTTGTTTTGAATCCGGAAGAATTTACCCAGGGTGAGATTCTAAGAAATATTACAGCTCGATTGGTGAGTCGGGTACGGTTGGCTAATTTACGTTCTAGTGAACAACCTTTAATTCAAATTTCTCTATAACTCAGAATTATAATGGAAAAGACACCATCGGAAGACTACACATATTCAATTGAAGAGCGGATTGTAGGTGCATTGCAGGAAATTCGTCCATATTTACAACAAGATGGTGGGGATGTAGAGTTTGTACGGTTCGAAGTGGCTACACATGTAGCAGAAATACGATTACTGGGTGCATGTAAAACCTGCCCAATGTCTATGATGACTTTGCGAGGTGGCATTGAACGGTTTTTGATAGCTGCTGTTAAGGAAATCCGAAGGGTAGAATCCGTTTTTTGAGAATATCCTTCAAATTTTTTTAATATTTTTTTGCTCAATCAAAAAAGAATCGTATTTTTGTATTCCCTTTAGCGGAGAAAGGGCGGTTAGCTCAGTTGGTTCAGAGCGCCTGCCTTACAAGCAGGATGTCGGGGGTTCAAGTCCCTCACCGCCCACCAAGCCCCTTTTTAGGGGCTTTTTTCGTTTTAAATTTCTACGTGTTAAATCTTCTGAAATTCATACTTAGGAGTTCCCCTGTCACCCTTGTCATCATAAAAATCCAAGAAATGGAGTTTCCAATAAAACCCTTTTCTGTCCCGGATAATATATATGATTTTAGTATTTACAGTGTACGAACCTGCATTCAGATCATATACTTTCCAATCGTAACCAATCGCATCCTCATTACTTGAAAACATATATGAACTAATCTTTTCGTAAGTTATTTCCGCAAAAGGAATTGTATCTATTGCCACTGTAACTCCTGAGGCAGTATTGATTAATGTGCCGGTTACCGAATAGGGAGTATAGCCGATGGTAGCTTCATAAAAAACATGAGTGTATTTTGTGAATACTATATCCCATGAATTGTCATCCGGTTGCGGTGTGGTGATTGCTCCTCCCGTATCAAAAGAAAATAATGTCTTTATTGCAACCGGGTCTTTAGAAACAGTAACAGTTTGCTCTTTTGTTCCATCAAGTTTGGAATAACGAAATGTATATGATGTCCCGGTTACGCCTAAAACTTGAAACTTTATTTTACCGTACGGTTTTCCGATAGCATTACTACCTCTGTCTATTACATATACCTGTTTTTTAGAGGTGAAGTTGTCACCTGAGATTTCACACCACACACCGATTGCCGTGGAGTCAATATTTCCATGAGGTGCATCTGCAAAGAAACTCAACGAATCATGTTTAGGCATTGGTGAAAAATCGGTCAAATTAGTATTAGCTGCCAACATTGTTTTAGCACCGTTAAGGCGAATATGCCAGCCACCGGGGGCAGATTCCAATTCCAAGTCCCATGTATCCCATTTGCGGGTAAATACTGCGCTATCCACGCCGAGATCTATAAACACTTGATTTACATAATTACTTCCCATGGATGCTGTTCCTGTTTTCGTGTTTCCACGTGGATAGGGCGCAACAGGGCTTTCTTCCGGCAGGCATCCGTTAATTGTAACGAGTAAACAGCATAACATAAATATTCGTTTCATTTCAAGTCCATTGATACAGTTAGAAAAAAAGTACGTCCGTAAGAATAGGATGTGCTGCTGCTCGCAGTAGAGTGTGTACCACCTGAAGCTGTTCCACCAAAAACTCCAAGGTTTTGAACATTTGCAATATTCTTTACTCCAGCTGAAACAGAAAATAAATTATCAAGAAATGACTTCGTCATTGTGAAGTCAAGAGAATGAAAACTTTCAATATACCCTTCCAAAAGCTCTCCGGTGGCACTTTGCTGAAATTGTGGTAACCGACCGGTAAATTTATAAAATACAGCTGTTTTTACTTCGATATCAGGAATAGTATATTCGCAATTTACTTGCATCTCAGGACTGAACGAAAAACGTGGTGCCGACAGAATACTCTCAACTTGGTTATACCTTCCAGTGTAAGCAACTCCAAAAGTTGTTGTAAGCCGATTTGTATAGAATGAAATATCAGTTCGTGCTCCAAGCGTTTGAAACTTGTCAATGTTAAAGTATGAATATTCAGTACCGCTAATAACTGCAAGGGAAATCAAATTCCGTATATCATTAAAGAATGTACTGCCTTCCATCTTCATAGCTAAATGTTCACTTAGACTCAATTTCCAATCAGTTGATGCTTGGACATTATGAGAAAATTCAGCTTGAAGATTTGCATTGCCTTGAATATTATGATTGCCATCTACAAAATACATGAACAGCTCTTTGAGTGAAGGCGCACGAAATCCCTGTGAATATGAAAGTCGTAAGGAAAGATTTTCTTCTGGATTGTATTTGATATTGACCGAAGGAATAACAGGAGCTTGATAACGGGTGTTATAGGCTAACCGTACTCCCGGCTGCACAACAAAATTATCAGTAAATGCATATTGCATTAATCCGAAAATAGCAAAATCGTTTATAGTTTGCTTACCGTCATTAATTCTTCTGCCTTCTCCCTTTTCAAGGGCTATGTCATACCCCATTTGAAGGTTACAATTATTGATTATATTCGAACGTGAGGCAGTACCACGAATAAACCACGAGTCAAACTGAGAAGTATCTTGGTCACTTATGCTCGTAGGAGTATTTTCCAACGTAACAAGATTACGGAATACAGTGTTTTTTTGTCGAAGGAAATGATTGAAGGAAATATTTCCCGCCGTACTCCAACCATTTCCAAATAGTGAGCCTTCTAGAAATATCGTATGATTGAATCGAATAGTTCGATAGGTATCATCAAAAGCGGTTTCACGATATGGTGCACGAGGTTCACCTCGGTTTGTAATCAGTTCATTAAAGTAAGTGCCCGTATATCGAAGCGTGCTTTCTCCGAATGCCCGTCCAATACTCCAATCACTGAAATACTGCTCACGCGGTTTCCATTGTTTAAATCTCGAAGTATCGGGATTGGCAAATCCTCCAAAGAAATTCCTGCCCACAGTAACAGAACAACGGATATCTTCGATGGAAAACCCTATGCGCCCATCAGCATTATATTGTCCTACTGATTCACTATAAAGGTGAAGGGATACTTCAGGTTTTTGATCAAGTGAGGATGGTTTTTTAGTGATAAAATTTACAGCCCCGGCAAGCGCATCAGTTCCATAGATTGTGGCGAGAGGTCCTTGTACAATCTCGAGCCGTTCTACATTAGCAAGTGAAATCTGCGATAAATCAATATTCCCGTCTTGCCTGCCGATGACCGGAACTCCGTCCACCAGTATTTTTACATTTTGCCCTGATAGCCCTTGTAAACTCATGAACGAGCCGAGTATGTTATCTTGTGAAAGCCTAACATTAAGTTCATTAGAGAGTACATCCCGTGCGGTATTCGCAGCTTGGGATGTAATGCGCTCCCTGTCGATTACCCGGACTTTATGGATTGATTTATCTGTACTGCCTGGTGTTAATTGTCCGGTAACGACAACTTGTTCGGTTAGTAGTTTTTTAGTTTGAAGTGTAATTGTTTTGGATTCTCCTGATTGGAGAGTGTCAATAAGAGATTTGAAGCCGATAGAAGATAACTGAACTATTGTTCTTACAGTAAAAGGATTGGCAGCTTTTCCTTTCGTATCGGTTACAGTTCTGAAGGTTTTTCCTCTACAGGAATTATCGCTGCAAACGAATCTTACGGAAACATTTTGCAGTGGTGTTCCGAGTGAATCCTTGACAGTTAGAATGCTCTTTTGTGCTACTGCACTTCCTAATGGAAGTAGAAGGAATAGGAGTAATTTCAGAATTGCTTTATATGGAACTTGCATAGTCATAAGTTTGAATATCCGGTTTAGCATTTTTTCGCTATTTCTTACACATAACTACATTATAACTGCTGTAAATAAATAAGCTCCATGGGAGCGACCTGTTAGACCCGTATTGCGATAAACAGGTCGCACATACGGAGCTTTAATCAATAGAACTTATTAATTACTACAAACAGGTCGCCCTTACAGGGCTTTGGAATGACTATTTATCCTTGATAATTTTATCCGGTATAAATACTGTCCATATTTCTAAATGTCTTAATCTCCTATTAAACAGCTACTCCGCTTTGCTTATGTAGAGCATGAATATCACCTATAAGCTCAGGAGAAATTTCATAGCAATCCGATATTGAACCGGTAGTCAATACCTCACTTGTATTACCTGATTGATAAATCCCGCCATTTTTCATCATCACTATACGGTCTGCATATCGGGCTGTCAGGTGCAAATCATGGAGAACAACAATCACCGTAGCACCTTCCGAAGCTGCTTCTCGAGCCATAAGCAATACAGTGTGTTGAAACGCAAGATCGAGCGAAGAAACAGGTTCATCCAAGAGAATAACAGTTGATTTATCTGAACGGCAACACGCATACTGTGCCCAAATACGAGCCAAATGCACACGCTGACGCTCTCCTCCTGAAAGAGTCAGATACATCCTATCCAACAAATGAGACACACCCACCGCTGAAGCCGCAGTATGAATTATTTCCATGCTGCTGTGAGTTCTTTTACTATACTTTGCCGGTAAGATTCCCATCTCAATTACTTCGCGGGCTGTAAATGCAAAATTCAATGTGGAGTGTTGCGGCAGCACACAACGGGATGCAGCACGATCTTCAAGAGAAATTTCATCTAATTGCTTTTTGTGTAAAAAGATATTCCCTGATGTAGGTTTTATCTCACCTGAAAGAATTTTCAACAATGTAGATTTACCTACCCCGTTCTGCCCAATAACCGCAAGGACTTCGCCCGGATATGCGGCTAAAGAAACACCGCGCAGGATTTCTTTTCCGCGAATGGAATAACAGATTTTGTTTGCTTCAATCATAATTCTCCACGCAAATGGTTGCGAGTAAGTATCCAAAGAAAAAAAGGTGCGCCGATAGCTGCGGTTACAATTCCTAAGGGCAATTCAGCAGGAGTTGCAATAGTCCGTGCAGCTGTGTCAGCCAAGCATAGCAAGCCGCCGCCCAGAATGGCTGCTCCGGGGACAACAATTCTATTATCTGGTCCGCTAACCAAACGTACTAGATGAGGGACAACCAAACCTATAAAGGCTATAATACCACATAAAGCCACTGAACTTCCTACAGCTAAAGCAGCTATGATAATAACAACACGTTTAAGCGTTTGGACGTTCATTCCAAGATGCTCTGCTTCGCGTTCACCCAAGAGCAAAAGGTTAAGTTTTTTTGATAATCCAGTTAAAATTAGAACGCTTGGAACAACGATAACACCCATAATGGACACAGATTCCCATTGTGCACCCCCGAGACTTCCAAGCGACCAAAAGGTTATATTTCGTAACTGCACGTCCGAAGCGACAAATGTCATAAGCCCGATAAATGCTCCGGAAAGAGCATTTACTGCAATTCCCGAAAGCAGCATAGTTGCTGCTTGAGTCCGTCCACCTCTAGTTGAGATTTTATACACAAAAAGCGATGTAAGAAGTGCCGCAACAAACGCAGAAGCAGGAAGTATGAGTGTAATAAACGAACCGCTCCAAACACCAACTCCAAGAACAATCATCCCTACTGCCCCTGCGGCTGCTCCCGATGAAATACCAATCAGCCCCGGATCTGCAAGGGGATTACGAAACAATGCCTGTATTGCTGCACCCGATGAAGCAATGCCAGCACCCGTAAGCAATGCAAGTACCACTCTTGGGAGTCGCAGGGTAAGTAAAACGGCTTCCTGTTCTTGAGAAAATGCAACAGGAACACTAATTCCTATTGCCTTCAAAAGGATTGCGATCACTTGGCTAGGACTTATGGAAATTGCACCTATACCAATTGCAAATATTGATGCCAATGCCGCAAATATTACAAGTCCGGGAATCAGAACCGAACCACTGATACGCTTGTTTTCCTTACTATGCGGAACTTGGTGTGTTTCTTTTCTTGACATTGTAATTTAAGTATAGCTGTGCAAAAAATGGAGCAGAACAATGTAACAGTTTCTAAAACAAGGTAAGTGTCCGACACTTCGATAAGCTCTGTGTGATCAATAGGTTATGTCACCCTGAGCCCGTCGAATGGTTCAAATACTTGCCAAATTTTAATAGCAAGATTATTGTCATAAATCACAAGCTATTATAATTTAACAATACTTTTTGTTTCACTTTTTATCGAATCCCGGGATGCAATGTGGTCATAAGTTCTTGAATGGCTTTGCCCATTCTTGTTGAAAAGCCGAGCAAAAGCAGATCATCTATTTCTACAATCCGACGTGATTTTCCCGCAGGTGTAAGTGCCACACCCGGAATTTTCAACACACCTTCGATACCGCCGAGAGACTTCATTCCTCCTGTGGTCATCAGGATAATATCGGGACGGCTTGCTACCACAGCTTCAGAAGTTAGTGGCTTCACTCCGTCGAATTGAGTAACGGCATTTTTAGCTTTAGCTAATGGAAGAATACCATCAGCAGGAGTTTTTCTGCCGGAAGTTAGCATAAGCGACTGTCCCCGAGCATAAATAAACAAAACCGATGGAACATCCTTCACTTTTGCTTTCAATTGTTCTGCAGTGGCAAGGTCGCGCTCCATTTCAGCTACAAGCTCTTCACCGCGTTGAATTTTCCCAACTGCTTTGGCTATCAAACGGATTTTGGCTTTTGCGTTTGCAATTGTATATTGAGCGTCAACCACCAATACAGGAATTCCTGCTTTTTTGATTTGTCCGAAGACCGCTGCCGGACCTGCTTCGGTCGTAGAGATAATAAGGTTCGGTTGGAGTGCAAGTATTGCCTCGGCGTTCAAGTTTCTCCAGTACCCGACATTCGGTTTACTTTTTGCCTGTTCGGGATATGTACTCGAAACGTCCACACCGATAATTGCCTCACTCATACCGAGCGCGTATAAGATCTCTGTGATTGCACCGCCAAGCGCAATAATTTTGGGCTTGGCGGGAATCGTTACAGTAGAGCCGTCATGTGATTTAACTGTTTGCTGCGCTACTCCCGAAATACTTCCAAGGGTAAAAGCACAAATGACTATAACCAATAGAGTACTTTTACGCATATACTTCCACTTCTGAATGACTTACTTTTTCCAAGATGTTGCGCCATTCTTGCAGTTCTGGAATACCCGGCTTACGTTTACCGAAAAACTGAACAATCATATCGCCGTTGTTGTCAAAAACCTCTAGTGATGTTACTATACCTTCGGTTGTTGGTTTCTTTACAATCCATGAGCTTCTGATTGCACTTTGGCGTAAGTGCAGATTGAATTTCTCATCCAAAACATTGAACCATGGACCTGTTTCCAGAAGCTTTGTAACTGTACCTGTGTGAATCTGGATTGCACCACGATTAGCTACAAAAACCATGATAGGAGTTTGCGTTTCGGAAGCATCCGTAAGAATCTGGCGTGCTGCATTATTTTTAACAGGGTATGCCCATTCGTTCCCTGCCAAACGCAATGCCTGCAAACGACCTGCGTTGAATCGTTTTAGCATCGGGAAAAAGTCGTGAGTGTCCTCAAGTGCACTCCATGCAGCTCTGAAATTCTCAACATCAATTTCACTGTCGGGATTGTCTGCTTTAGGTTCTGGAGCAAGGGTAACATCCGTTTCACCCTGAACTTGATTGTGGTTCATAAATTCAAAGACAATATTGCCGTACGCTTCATCATCGCTTTGCGATGTCATATAAATCTTATGAACCGCGCCACCGTGTACATCGAATATCTGAATACTTTTGCGTTCTCCGTGCGAAGATGCTTCCCTTACCGCATACACATATTTCCATGTGCTTGGGAACAAACGAAGATCAATATCTTCACCCAATACAAGAGCATTATTGTCACCTGTGCGTATGTCTTCGTAAATCCCTTTGCGTTCATGTACACAATTGTCATTACGTGTAAGAGCCATTACATAGCCGAGTTCTTTTATACGCGGCAGGAGTGCAATCCATTCAGGACGAAGGCGGGTAACAGTTTCACCGCACTGTGTAGATAGAAGCTCTGCTTCCGAAACACCCAGTTGTGCTGCAGCATCACGGATACGAAGAGTCTTGTTTATACTTACCAATGAGTTCCAGTCATTGCGTAATTCTTGCGGGGTACGTTTCATTGTGATATAGAAAAAGTGGGAGATATTAATTCTTCGAAGAAACTGTTTCTTATTGAATTACTAATTTTTGTGATGAAGTGTGCCCGTTTACGGTTACAGTAACCATATACACACCTGAAGATAATCCTGTAATATCGTATTGCATCAGATTGCTTTCGGCAGGGATTACTACATTTTGCACTTTGTTG
>CALMMI010000267.1 GCA_937868245.1 uncultured Ignavibacteria bacterium
CGAAATTGCAGATATGGAATTAAGTATTTTGGCTGCCGGTCCATTTTTCAAATTTAATGAATCAGTTTCGTTTGTCATTAACTGCAAAGACCAAGCAGAGGTTGATTATTATTGGGCTGCATTGACTGCTAATGGTGGCGCAGAAAGTTCCTGTGGCTGGTGTAAAGACAAATATGGTTTATCGTGGCAAGTAGTTCCCGTTGAATATTTTACCCTTATTAACAGCGATGACCCAAAAATTAGAGATAAGGCAATAAAGAATACATTGAAACAGAAAAAATTGATTTTATCAGAACTCAAATAAAATTAAAACTATATTTTAAATACTATCAATAAAACACATACAATGCCACAAATTAATCCACACATCAACTTCAACGGAAATGCCGAAGAGGCATTCAGTTTCTACAAATCTGTGTTTGGCGGTGAGGTCTCAGATATTATCCGATTCAAAGATATTGCAAGTGAGGAATTCCCTGTATCGGAAAAAGAGGCTCATAAAATAATGCACATTGCATTGCCTATTGGACAGAACCTTTTATTTGCCAATGATATTCCGGAAATTATGGGGCGAGTAAATGAAGACGAAAATCGAAGTAAAATTGCAATTACTGCCGAAAGTAAAGAAGAAGCTTACAAATTATTTAATGGTCTTTCAGCAGGCGGGCAAATTGAAATGCCTATTGACGAAAATCCGAATGGTACTTATTTTGCTATGTTTAGAGATAAATTCGGAATTGAATGGATGGTCAAGTTTGACCCTAAAAAATAACGTATAAATCAAGCCAAAGAAAAACAACGAACGCCTAATAGCGGTTTGGTAGAAGTTGCGGTTCAGTGCTTCGTAGAAACATTTGTGCAAGTCCGAACAGTAGTGCTTCTAAGGTTCAGGCATATCATTATGAATTCTCAACCAAAGGAGAATTTGTTACCAACAATCAAAATTCAAAAAAACATGAGAAAAATAACTGTCTTATCAATGATTACATTAGATGGAGTAATGCAAGCACCAGGAGGAACCGAGGAAGACAAATCAGAAGGTTTCAACTATGGAGGTTGGACTGCTCCGTATGGTGATGAAGTTGAAGGTAGGGTGGTGAAAGAAGAGCTAAGCCAACCTACTGATTACTTTTTAGGCAGGAAAACATTTGAGATTTGGGAATCCTACTGGCCTCAGCACGCAGACTTTTGGCCTCGTATCAATGAAGGCACGAAATACGTTTTGTCCAAGACGAGGAAAAAATCAGACTGGAAAAACAGTGTATTCCTCGAAAGTTTGGAAGATGTAAAGAAGGTCAAAAGTTCGGAAGGTCCCGACATTCAAGTTTGGGGCAGCAGTAAACTCATTCAGCTCTTACTTAAGAATGATTTAGTGGATGAACTCCGGCTCAAAATTTACCCCTTGACTCTTGGTGACGGGAAAAAGTTGTTTGCCGGTGGAGCGATTCCGGCAGCATTTACATTAACTGAAAGTTTGGCTACACCAAGCGGAGTGATTATTGCTACCTATAAGCGATCTGGAGAAGTCAAAACAGGTAATGTTGGAGAATAAGGCGGCAGTAGAACTAAGGCATAACTATAACGAATCCAATCTCTATACAGTTCCGTTGCGGTGGGTTTGCAAACCCATCTCTACGGAACAAATTACCTAACTAAATTAAGGAGTACAATTTATGAACACACAACCTATGACAATCTGTTTATGGTTCGACGACCAGGCAGAAGAAGCTGTAAAGTTCTACACTTCGATTTTCAAAAATTCTGTAGTTGGAGCTATAAGCCGTTACGGGAAAGAAGGATTTGAATTCCACGGTCGTCCCGAAGGTTCGGTAATGACAGTTAATTTCAAATTGAACGGCATGAATTTTACGGCATTAAACGGCGGTCCTGTTTTTGAATTTAACGAATCCATGTCCATAATGGTAGCTTGTAAAAATCAGGAAGAAATAGACTATTATTGGACTGAACTTACCAAAGGCGGCAAGGAAAGTCAATGCGGCTGGCTGAAGGATAAATTTGGAGTTTCGTGGCAAATAGTCCCTGCGAACATGGACATCATTTTATCCGACACTGATACGGAACGGGTACAAAGAGTAACACACGAGGTCTTCAAAATGAGGAAATTAGATATGAATAAACTAATGGAAGTATATAACACTTAAAAACTATGGAAACTATTACAATAGAAGATGACATAAAGGTGTTTTTTGTGACAGCAGAGCCATTTCCAAGCGATGTACCCGCCGCATACGAAAGACTACATACACTGATTACAGATGACCGTGATCGAGTGTATTTCGGGATTTCGCATCCAAACGAAAAAGGAAAAATCATTTACAAAGCTGCAGCAGAAGAACTTGAAGATGGTGAAGCTGAAAAATACGGATGTGAGACCTTCACTATTAAAAAAGGAAATTATATCTTTATTGATATTAAGAATCACATGGAAGACGGGTCGAGTATCGGCAATGCTTTTCAAAAACTGTTGAAAAATCCTAATATTGATTCCCAAGGGTATTGCCTGGAGTGGTATCTGAACTATACCGATCCTGATGTACGGTGCATGGTCGGGTTAAAGTAACTTTCTTAATCTTATGTTACCAATGTGTCTATGTGATTTAATCATAATTTTAAACACATAGGCACATAGAGAACATAGTAAACAATATACTTCTATGAGAAAACTAAAATTACAAATGCAGATTTCGTTGGACGGGTTTGTTTCTACCGGACCAAACGATGAACAGAAATGGGTAACATGGGCTTGGGATGAAATTAAGCCGTATGTTTTAGAGCTTCAGCGTTCAACTGATACTCAGCTACTTGGAAGAAAGTTAGCTGTTGATTTTATTCCATACTGGGAAAGTGAAGTTAAGAAAGCTGATAGCCCCATGATTGAATTAGCAGAGATTGTGGTAGGGAGTAAAAAAGTCATCTTTACTAAAACTCTTGAAAAAGCTGAATGGCACAACACTATACTTGCAAAAGGAGATTTGGTTGAGGAAGTAAACCGACTGAAAAACCAACCTGGAAAAGATATTATGGTGGTTGGAGGCAGTTCTTTTGTTTCGAGTTTACTACAAGCTGACTTGATTGATGAATTTCATCTTTTCGTTAATCCCGTTGCGCTTGGGAAGGGTGATTCTATATTTGGCAAAATAGCAAGTCCAAAACAGCTAAAACTTAAAAAATCTATCTCTTATGATAGCGGGCTGGTCTTGCATCATTACGAACGAAAATGAAACAGATCTCTCAGACTGCAAAAGCATTCCTTGAAGAACTTTCGGCACTTCAATCCGATACTGAGATTGAAAATGATCAGCGTTTTTTTCGTGATGGTTACAGTGGAAATAAACTGATGGGAATACGCATGGCAAACTTATTTGTTCTTGCAAAGAAGTTTATCGGAATACCTATTGGTGAAATAGAGGTGCTTCTTGAAAATGAATATTACGAGGCAAGAATGGGCGCAGTTTGTATTATGGATTTTCAAGCGAGAGACAAAAAGACTACACCTGAACGAAAAAAAGAATTGTTCGATGTATATATCGCAAAACATAACTTCATAAATAACTGGGATATGGTGGACAGAAGTGCGCCGTATGTAGTGGGTGGTTATTTATTCGATAAACCCAGAGAAATACTGTATTCGTTAGCTAAGTCGGATAATGTTTGGGAGCGCAGAACTGCCATTGTTGCTACCTACTATTTTATACGGCAAAATGATGTAGAGGATACCTTTAAGATTGCTGAGATATTAGTGAATGATGAGCATGATTTAGTACAAAAAGCAGTGGGCAGTTGGGTACGTGAAGCCGGGAAAAGGGATGAGCAGCTATTGCTGGATTTTTTGGATAAATATTCTGCTACAATGCCCAGAGTTATGCTTCGATATGCAATTGAAAGGTTGGATAAGGGAGTAAGCGAGCATTATTTGAAGATAGCAAACAATAGTTAAGCCTTCATTACCGCAGTTGATTTAACTGATAGTCCGTAACCTAATATGATAGCCAAAGTCCGTTTTTTGTCTCTACATAGTGTTTGTCATTACCTTGTTTTTAATCATAGTCTCCGATAAATAAGCTCGCGTATTCGTTTGTATTACGTAGAATAAATTTCTACCCCGACTTCTATACTTTAAAATTCACCTCTGTAAAACCTCCTGCACTTTGCCTTCCCTCACTTTTTATTCATAAATAAAAGTTCTTGTATTGGTGCAGCTTAGGTACTGATTACAGTATGTTGATCTTCCAACCTCCTTCTTAATCTCATTAAATGTACCGGCTAAGATTCCTACGACTTTATAAATTCCGCCGGGAGATTCATGAATTTGAATTACAGTTTAATAAACAATAATTCATATACTATGGTCGTATTACAGTCAAAAAAAATTGTAAACCAGTAAAAATCAATCTATCTCTTCGCTCAGTTATGCCAAAATCTACAGAACAGATTATTGACTGCATCCAAAAAATTATCGAGCAACTGCTTCCCAATTTATCCGGAGGTTCACCAAACAACATACGAGACAGAATATCTGCATCAATGGATATTACTTCACCTGTTACAGGATGGAAAAATGCCGGAATTATTCTTCATACAGTTCAATCCTATGGAACTCCGTTATATCTTCAGAAAATTAAATTTGACGATTTTTTCAATGATAGCCGTAGCCACAGATTACCTATCCTAACCTCTATTTATTATCGTGATGAAATCAGAGATATTTTTCTGCATAAGGTAAAATCAAACTCTGTCTATGTTGAATTTGTAGATACAAACGAGCACAAGCAGTTTGAGAAAAATGAATTTATCTTGGCAGTCAACTCAATTCATCATTCGGAAACTAATGATACTACCCTAATTGAAGATATACTGGTCAAATTACATAATGACAGCATCCCAAATAGTGATATTGAAACCTTTATTGATAATTATGGCAAGAAGGAACTTTTAAGAGTTTACCGGTATGTTCTTACACTCTCTGTAAATAAAGAAACACGAATTAATTTCTTGAGAATGTTGCTTGTAGAAGCCAACTTATGGAGTTCACTTGCTCCAACCGTCAATACTGAAGAACCCCTATCTGAAATCGATAGTTTCTTTGTTATTTCATCTGAGGAATCGGCTGATTTTCTCTCGGATAGCATGCATGAACCTGACAGTCATTTTCATTCGCAGACGAACACTCACCTGGAACAGGAAACAAGCTTCTTTCGTATATTTTCGTTGCGCCCTGTTAACAAATTGTTACGCTTGATAAGTATTGAACGCAAAGATATTATGGTACTTACGGGTTACAGTATGCTGGTAAGTATCCTCTCCCTTATTACTCCGTTAGCAATTGATACCTTGGTTCAAACTATAACTGCCGGATTAGTTTCCTTTCCATTAATTGTACTTACTGCTTTTGTTTTCTTCGGTCTGTTAATTGCCGGTGGGCTGACACTTATCCAGCAATATGTTGTAGAAGTATTACAACAGCGCATTTTTGTTAATACCTCTTTTGAAATAGCGCAGAAACTTCCTCATGCAAAAACCGAAGTATTCCACGAGGAATATGCCCCTGAACTTGTAAATAGGTTCTTCGATGTGGTAACACTTCAAAAAACCTTCAGCAGGCTGCTTCTAGATGGAATATCAGCAGTACTTATAGGGGTTTCGGCAATATTTCTATTAGCACTATTTAGCCCTCTCCTTCTTGGTCTGGGACTCGGGCTGCTGATAATCTCAATTGTAGTAATATTGTTATCCGGACGCGGTGGACTTTACACCAGCATACACGAATCACACGAAAAGTACTTAGTAGCTGCTGCTTTGGAAGAAGTTGGACGGTGCCTTACAAGTTATAAAATCATCGCTTCACCAAGTTTCCTTCATAATAAGCTTAATACACTTCTTGTTAAGTATATCTATTATAGGAAATCGCATTTTAGCGTAATTATGCGCCAACAGGTAAGTGCTGTTATCATGAAAGTAATTATTGTTACTGTAATTCTTGCAGCCGGAGGATACCTGGTAATTGAACGCCAAATTTCACTCGGGCAGTTAGTAGCCTCCCAAATTGTGATTCTATATCTGATTGCTGCTGTCGAGAATCTATTTAAACAACTGGAAAATTCATACGATCTGCTTACTTCACTTGAAAAACTATCTCAGATTACTGATTTGGAACAAGAACGTTTGGACGGGATTGCAATACCAAACAGAGAAGCAGGTGCGCAAATCAGTGTGAAAAACATTGTATTTTCTTATGGATCCGGTAGATTACTTACAGGAACAGATTTGATTATTGAAGCCGGGGACAGATTCTGCTTGGTCGGAAAGAGCGGAGAAGGTAAATCAACTATTGCCCATCTGCTTGCAGGTCTAAATGAAAGCTATACAGGGACTATTCTAATCGACGAATTTGATATTCGTACAATCAACCTTGTATCACTTCGCAAAAATATAGGGATATGCCTGCCGTATGAAGAGATTATTGAAGGTACGGTATTCGAAAATGTAGTAATGGGACGCGAATGGATTACTCAGAAGGATGTGATAAATGCTTTAACTACTGTCCGGCTTATTGATCAAGTGTATAGTATGCCTAAAGGGATTCAGACTCGAATCCAAAGTTATGGTAAAAATCTATCTACAGGACAGCAGCGCAGATTGATGCTTGCCAGAGCAATCGTAAACAACCCCAGATTACTTATTATAGATGAAGCATTTAACGGAATTGAAGAGAATATTAAGTTGCAAATAATTACAGAACTGCATAACCCGTCACGTGCCTGGACTATCATAAATATTTCTCATGATCCTGATGTTGTTTCGCAATGCGAGAAAATTGGAGTGCTAGCCGATGGAAAAATATCAGAGTTTGGTTTACTGAAAGACGTATCAGAAATTAACGGAGATTTTAGGAAGTTATTTCCGGATCTTGTCATATAACAATCTAACCTTGTACATCAATACCCGCATAATTTGAATATTTTAATATCACATATTGTTTATAAGATTCTGTGAAGTCAATTAATAATAAAGCCTCTGCTAAACAATTAGTACGGTCGTCAAACACAGTCCGGTGGTTTGGATATGTGCTGTTTGGAATTGTTGCAATCATAATAGTTGTCCTAATCTATGTTCCATGGATGCAAACAGTGAATGCAAAAGGGCGTGTAACCGCCCTTTCCCCTTCTGAACGTCCGCAGTATATTGAAGCTCAAATTTCCGGAAGATTGGCAGAGTGGAAGGTTTCAGAAGGACAAATGCTTCGTGCAGGTGATACTATTGCAATTCTTCAAGATATCGACCCTAAGTTTCTTGACAGTAATATTATTGATAATACACAGCAGCAGTTAACAGCTACGGAAGACCGTGCGCGTAGTGCTTTGCAGCAGATCGACGCTTTTAAAAAGCAGGTTATAGCTGAACAGGAAGCTCGCTCATCAGGAGTCCGTGCTACTCAAGAAGCCCTAAAACAATCTACACAACGACGTGTTGCCCTTGAAGCACAACTTACCCTTGATCTCCAAAATCTTGAAATTGCAAAACAGCGATTTAAAGACCGAAAAGATCTTTATGAAAAGGGTCTGAGATCCTTGCGTGATTTTGAACAGGCTAAACTCTCTCTTCAAGAAGCGGAAACAAAGGTTGAGAGAACCAGAGCTGATCTTGCCGGAAGCCGTAATGCCGAACTTCAAGCAGAAGCTAATGTCAAGAATAAAATGGCGGAGGGTGATTCGAAAATTCTAAAATCTTTGGCGGATGAATCTAAGTCAATTGAAACGATGAGTTCGATTTCTAATTCGATTGCAAAATCCAGAAGTGACCTAAATGCCATTATCCAGCGTAGAAATTCCGGTGTGGTCGTCGCACCGGTTGACTGCCGGATTGTACGGTTGTATTCTTATGGCACAGGAGAGATAATTAAACAAGGCGAAGTACTGGCAATAATTGCCCCTATTACATCTTCCCTGGCAGTGGAACTGTTTGTAACAGGAAATGATGCTCCGCTTATTCATACTGGGACACCTGTCAGAATTCAATTCGACGGTTTTCCGGCTCTGCAAGTACCGGGCTGGCCACAAGCGAGTATCGGAACATACGGTGGCATCGTTCAGGTAATTGATGAAGTGGATGATGATAAAGCCAGAGGGATGTTTAGAGTTATCGTCAAGCCTGATACTTCACTCCATAACGCACCTTGGCCTAATCAACGGTATTTGCGTGCAGGTGCATTGGTCAGCTCGTGGATGCAATTAGGACAAGTATCAATCGGCTATGAATTGTGGCGACAATTCAACGGTTTCCCTGCCTCACCCGAAAAACCTGCAGATGTAGGAAGACCAAGTAAGAAATCATCTGAAACAGACGGAGAAAAGAAAAACGATGGGTAATACTCTCAATCCTTTAAAAACAGCTGAATTTTTAATTAAGCTACTGGTTGGTTTTTATATTCTTAGTATTGGCAGTTTAGAATTATCCAATGCCCAGACGAAAAATGACTTCGAGAGGATTGATGTGCTTCGTTTGCCGAATGCGGACACTCTTCGTATTGCAGAAGTCCTTTCGGTAGTGAATGCCAATCATCCTAAAATGGAGGCAGCACGTTTAGGGCAACGAAAGGCAAATTCGCAGGTTACCACTTCTTGGGGTGCATTGGACTGGCAATTTGGGGCATCATTGGAAGTTAAGCAGCAGGATGGTAAATATAAAAATCAGAATGCTCAGGCAGAAGTCATGTTTCCTACCTATTGGGGACCAAAAGTAAGTGCAGGGTTCCGACGGTCGCTTGGCTTCTTTGATAATGATATCAATACATCGCTGTCGGGTGAATATGCACTTACGCTGTCTGTCCCGTTATGGCGAAATGTGATGATTGATAAAAACCGTTCAGCGATTCGTAAGGCAGAAATTCAAGTACCCGGTGCTGAAGCCTTTGTAGTTTCACAACGTAACGAATTGTTTGTAAAAGCATCTGATAAGTTTTGGGAATGGAGTGCTGCATTTCAGAAATTAAAAATTGCCGATCGGTTACTAGGCGTTTCTCAGTTTAGATTTACAAGTATCCTTACAGAAATTTCAAAAGGCGAAAGAGCTGTAATTGATTCGATAGAAGCTTATCAAGAAATTCAAAGGCGAATTGGAAGCCTTGTAAAAGCACGGCGGGACTATGAAAAAGCACAAATTGCGATGGCAGTTTTTATATGGCAAACAGATGGAACTCCTGCTAAAATTCCCCCGATTGTTTTACCCGAAGCAATGCCTCAGGCACAATCAATAACACGTCTGCAATATGAAAACGACAAAGCACAAGCGATTAATAGCCGTCCTGAACTTACACAAATTCAAGCTGATATAAGCTCTGCAAAGGTTGAACGTGATTTTGCAAATGAGCTGTGGAAACCTGATATTACAATGAAATTTAAACCTTTTTCACAAAGGATTGGCTCGGATATTCCAATTAATAATTTGGATTATCGGCTTGGATTTGACATTTCAATGCCAATCCTTCAGCGTACTACCACCGGACTTACTGACCTTGCAGAAATAAAGCAACAAGAGACTGAAATAAAAAAGAAAATTGCAATTCGTGAAGTAGAAGCTGATGTAGATGATGCTCTTTCAGAACTACTCTCAACCCAAGAGTTGTTAGAGGCAGCACAAAAAGAAAAACTGGCTGCTGAACAAATGGAAAGTGCAGAGCGTTCACTCTTCGAGCAAGGAGAATCGAATTTGTTTACTGTTAATATCCGGGAGCGTTCATCAGCTGAAGCTGCACAACGTGAAGTAGATGCTCTTTCAAATTATCACAAGGCTATTGCACGTTACCGGTGGGCTACTGCAACCTATTAATTGTCTAATACCTATTCAATTAAGCTAGCTTTTTGTTCTAATTTAATAGGTCAGAATCCAGATAATCATGAATTTTACAGTATAAATTCGGTACAAGTATTTGCAAATTCAACTCAAATGGGATACAGTTAATTAAGTTTAATCCCTCAATCCTGACTTTAAAACATGAAACTGCATTCAATTTCCCCACCCCCCTCAATATCAAACTTTGTAAGCAAGATAATCGCAATAGAAGATTGCAAGCTAAGTGTTGATGTTGGTTTGCCCTTGTTTGCAAACGGTTATCCGGGCATTGCATTTCAAACTATAAATTCAGAAAACATTTCAAACAGTTCTATAAAAACCGGCAACCTTTTTCTTTTCGGGCAAACAATTACCCCCATTAAACTCTATACTCCTGAAAGATTAACATTTATTTCCTATCTCTTTTACCCACATGCCTTAAAAATGCTTTTTGGATTCAATGCTAAGGAGCTTGCAGATTCAACTATTGAACTGAATTTTTTAGAACCGGCAAAAGGAATGAATCTTAAAGAACAACTTCTTAACGCAAATACGATTGATATGCGTTTGGCTATAATGAATAGCTTTGTGGTGAAACTAATTGCATCCAATTACACAGATGCACAAAAGAGCATTCTGTTTGCAACCCAAGCATTACGGAGAAGTAAAGGCTTGGCATCATTAAGCAACATTCAAAAGGAGCTTGACATTTCTGAAAGGACATTCAGACGTTTATTTGATTTGCATGTAGGCATCTCACCAAAGATGTTCGGCAGAATTTGTCAATTCGACTCAGCTGTGCAGCAACTCATCAACAATCACTTCACAAAGCTGGGTGATGTTGCGTACGACAATGGATACTCAGACCAAAGTCACCTTATCCGCACTTTTAAGGAATTTACCTATGTATCACCTTCGGAATATTTAAAAAAGTGTTATGATTTTCAAATGCTGAACATGTAAATTGGCACTGACCGTTTTGTTCTATTTACAGCATGTTATGATGATTAATTTTGCGCCGTAAATTACATTTGTGGAACAAACCATCAAATCAAATGAGAAAAATAATAGTATCAGCGTGGGTAACGCTCGACGGTATTTACGATGCGGATTCTATGCAGGAGTGGTTTATGCCATTCAACAGTGATGAAAAAATGGAGTATATCAAGGGATCAATACTACAAGCGGATGCCCTCCTCGTAGGCAAAACTACTTACAAAATGTTCGAAACATACTGGCCCAACACAACAACTGATGACGACGAATTGGCAAATCAAATGAACAATATGAAGAAATATGTTGTATCAACTTCTCTCGAAAAAGCCGAATGGAACAACTCTGGCATCATCAACACAAATATCATTGAAGAAATCAAGAAACTAAAAAAGGAAAATGGGAATGAAATTCAAATTCCCGGAAGTGCTACTTTAGTCCAATCGTTAATGAAAGAAAATCTTATTGATGAGTTTCGTTTTTTGGTTCACCCGATAATTTTGGGAAACGGGAAACATTTTTTCAAAGACGGGATGAAAACTGCGGGGATGGAGCTTGTAAAGACCCGGATGTTTGACAAAGGGGTTGTTTTGCTTTGTTACGCAATAAACACGTAAGCGTGTAATTGCGACTGTATCTTCCAGTCATGTCGGCTGTAACAACCGGCATGACTGGAATTTTACCACATATAGGTGTTCTAAAAAACTAAACCCGTCAAATCAAAAAATACATCTATTCTCCCATTTATTTTCTTAGGATTCAAAACGTATTCCTAAATCTTTATACTCTCCAATTTCACCAAAACCATTTTTCCCTACTAAGAATTACCCAAATTTTTCTAATTTCGCCCTTGCTCATTTTTTGATTTGCTTTTTAGCACATCCAAAACCTGAGGATACTCGTATTAGTTTACATTAATCCACCTTCAAAAAGGCTTCTGATGAGTGATTCTACTCCCTCACAAAAAGTTGGTTTTATCCCCACGTTAGGTTTATTTACAACAGTATCGATTGTAGTGGGTGCTGTAATCGGTTCGGGCATATTCAAAAAATCCGCACCGATGGCACAACAGCTTGGTTCTCCCGAGCTTCTGATTGGAGTGTGGGTACTTGCTGGTATTCTTACCTTATTCGGTGCGCTCACGAATGCAGAAGTTGCAGGCATGATTTCGGCTACCGGAGGACAATATATTTTCTTTCAGGAAATGTATGGGAAATTTTCTGCTTACCTGTATGGTTGGGCAATGTTTTCGGTAGTTCAATCCGGTTCAATTGCCTCAATTTCGTATATTTTTTCCGCTTCAGCCGATACATTTCTCCACCTACCCCATCTTTCGGCAGCAATGGAGGGGCTGAAATTCCACATACCTTTTATTGGGAATATCTTCCCGTTCGCCGATATTGGAGTTAAGGCTCTTACCGTAGCAATTATTCTACTTCTATCACTGATTAATTACAGAGGAGTAGCCCTTGGCGGAATGGTTCAGGTAATTTTTACTGTTCTAAAAGTTGTTGCACTTGCAATTATCGTTGTACTAGCATTTACATGCGGAGGCGGGAACGCTTCCAATTTTGTGCAAGTAGCTGCAGCCGGAACTCCTTCGGGATTAGGTTTGGTAGGAGCAATTATGGCAGCACTTACCGGGGCTTTCTGGGCTTATGACGGCTGGAATAGTATCACCTATATAGCAGGTGAGGTGAAAGACCCCCAACGAACAATTCCACGTAGCTTATTTATAGGGATGATAGTCATTATTTCGGTGTATATTGTAGTTAACTTAGCGTATATTTATGTTATGCCGATTGATCAGATGGCAAAATCGGGTTTTTTGGCGGTGGATGTTGCACAAATTATTTTCGCTCATATCAATCCCTCACTTGCGGCAATCGGTGCAGGATTTATTGCAGCAGCCATTATGATTTCAACGTTCGGGACATCCAACAGTACCATACTTGCCAGCGCGCGCCTTTACTATGCAATGAGTCGTGAGAAAATGTTTTTCCGCTCACTGGGTGAGATTCATCCGCGTTTCCGTACTCCCGGGAATGCTCTGCTGATTCAGGCAATATGGTCGTCCGTACTTGTTTTTAGCGGAACGTTTGATACCTTAACGGATATGCTTATTTTTGTGTCTTGGGTATTTTATGCAATGGGTGCATACGGTGTATTTATTCTGCGGAAGAAAATGCCGGATGTTCACAGACCGTATAAAGTGTGGGGATACCCGTATATTCCGCTATTGTTTGTAACTTTTGCCTCAGCTTTTGTGATAATTACTTTGTACACAGACATTCATGCTTACGTAAGCGGTCAGTCAGAGATAATTAATTCAGTTTTTGGAATGCTTTTGGTGGCTTTAGGAATTCCATTTTATATCTATTTTGAGTCGAAAAAGAAGCAATCTCCCGAGCAAAACGATATGAAAACTATTTAAAATCTTTTCTCATTTTTCGGAGCTTATGTGTCTTTTCCTCCTCATCAATCTATCCGGTTGTTATTTGTAGATGACGAGATTCAGTTTTTGGATACTCTTCGTGAATATTTTGAGCCCTTTGCAACGGTTATGACAGCCAAAAGTGCTGAGGAAGCACTTCCACTTCTTGCCGAATTCAAACCCGATGTAATTATCAGCGATCAACGCATGAGACTGATCAGCGGTGTAGAGTTTCTTCAAAGAAGCATTACCGTTTCACCCGACAGCGAACGGATTTTGATGACAGCTTATGGTGACATCACAAGTGTTGTCCAGAGTATAAACAAAGCAAGGATTTCTTTTTACCTTACAAAGCCAGTTGATTTCCATCAACTCCGCCTTGCAATAGAACAGCTTAGCGAAGCATCTACTCTACGGCGTGAAAATGATGCTTTGATTAAAGAATTACAAGTTACAAACGCGGATTTGGAAAGTAAGGTTGCTGAACGGAGTGCTGAGCTTCAAAGTGCGTATAATTTTCTTCAGCAATTACAGAAAACCCGTGAACAGATGGTACGGATGGCAGTTCACGATCTAAAAACTCCGCTTGGCAATATAGAGTTGGTATTGCATGAATTTGAACGCGGCGGGATTTCTCCTGATGATTTTAAGGAACTTATTGATATTGCGAAGCAATCTACCCATATTATGAGGGGTTTGGTGGAAGATATGCTTACAGTTGCAGTAATCAGTCAGCCTCAATTCCATTTGAACGAGAACGATTTGGAGCTTACTCCGTTTTTTCACGCAATTTGCTCGTCCTTTGAACAGACAGCAAAAAATAAATCAATTCGATTCATAAAGACTATTCCCGAATATTTACCCATTATTCAAGCAGATGCCCAGCAATTACAACATGTGGTAGATAATCTGATAAGTAATGCGATTAAATATACACCCTATAACGGTATAATTGAATTTTCTGCAAAGACAGACAGCGGGGTTGTAATTATTAGTGTTAAAGATTATGGCTTGGGGATGACAAAAGAAGATATATCACAAGCCTTTCAAGAATTCAAACGGCTATCTGCCAGACCTACAGGCGGGGAATCCAGTACCGGATTGGGATTGTTTATCGTAAAAAAAATCGTGGAACTGCATGGGGGCAGCGTCTCGATATACAGCGAAGGAAAAGACAAAGGAACTACCTTTACGGTGAAATTACCTATGTAAAATATCTACTCTTAGGGATATTTTGGAGGATAAAATCCATGAGATATCTATACCTCATTACCTCAATATTGGTGAGTCTTGTATCAATAATCACAAGCTCACCTGCCCAAACTTCGATTGATAGCAAAGGTACAGACTTTTGGCTGACATTCATGCCTAATTTCCACCAAAAAGATAGATTTGGTGCTGATTACAACAACGACTCTCTTTATATATTTATAGCCGCCAGTACCCCTACTAGCGGAACAATCTCCTACCATAGCAAACAAGGGAATAGTTTTACAAATACCTTTACCATTTCTGACACAAATCAAATATACAAGTTTAGTATTGCGTATCAGAATTTCGAGTTAGAGGGGTTTAACATTTCCGGGATTCTTAGGAACAGCACCCAGGTAAAACCAATTTCACAACAAGCATTTCATGTTGTTTCCGAAAGCGAAGTAACAGTATATGCTCTAAGCCAAGCTATTAAAACAAGTGATGCTTTTTTAACGATACCCACCGATGCGCTCGGAACAGAGTATTTAGTAATGGCTTACCGCAGCGACGGTACTGCAACAAGCACTACTCAAATAGACGGGTCATCTACTCCTTCCCAATGTGCAATAATTGCTACCGATTCGAATACTATAGTTCATATTACACCTACAACATCTACATTTATAGGGGGTCTTGCTCCACGTGATATAATACTTCAAAAAGGTGAAGTGTATTTGCTCCAGGATTCCATTTCACCTAAAAAATTAAACGGTGATTTAACCGGAACCTCCATTACTTCCGACAAGCCGGTTGCCGTTTTTGGCGGCCAGCAACGGGCAAGATTACCAATCGGCTTTCCTACCTTAAATTCCCGCGATTTTCTTTGCGAGGAAATGCAGCCCGTACCAACTTGGGGCAGAAACTATTTTATTACTCCTTATCCTCAAGCTACTAACACACGTAATCGTGGAACTGATCTCTATAGGATTATGGCAAGTGAAGATAATACACTAGTGTTCCTGAATGGGAATCCATTGGTTATGTTAAACAAAGGGCAGCTATATGAAAATGTATTGAACCAGTCGGAATATATCAGCTCAAGCGCACCTATACTTATAGCACAATTCAAAAAAACATCTGTAGAAAGCCAAGGCACAAATGTTACCAGTGATCCCTTTATGATGATTATCCCCCCGCGTGAACAATATCTGAAACAGTACCGATGCACAAATGTTCAGGTACGGGATATTGGCTCGGATACTACCTATACCGAGCAATATATGACCGTAATAGTACCTAAATACGCTTTGGATTCGGTAAAGCTGGACGGCGTAAAAATTAATCCGATTGAAAAAAAAGACATACCTTTCGTTTACACTGATCAATTGTGTGTCCCTTATGTATATGCTTGGTTAAAAGTTGGTGATGGTGTACATTCCATTGAAGCAAATGTACCGTTCGGATTGTTAGTTTACGGGTACGGATATGCAAATTCCTATGGTTATGTAGGAGGAATGGCTCTCAATAACGATAAACGTTCAACAGCAGTTACGCTTGGTAATGATACTCTTATTTGCTTGGGAAGTCAAGTTCAATTACATGCAACTGGGGGGAACAATGCGTATCAATGGTCTCCGGTTGAAGGATTAAGCTGCTCCGACTGTGCAAATCCGATAGCAATTATCAGCAAAAACACAAGTTTTATTGCCCGTTCCATTAATGACGGTGGGTGCGAAATAGCCGACACCATCAACATAACAGTGAATACCCCGCATATTGATGCAGGAAAGGATACATCAATTTGCGTTGGTAATTCTACGGTACTCATCCCATCGGGAGGTGTAGCCTATATTTGGAGCCCTTCAGATGGATTGAGCTGTGTGGCTTGTAATCAACCTACTGCCAGCCCTGCAATTACCACTACCTACTATGTTATCGGGACAGATTCATTAGGCTGCATTGGTTTTGATTCCGTTACAGTTAAAGTAGGTCTTGCTATGCTCGATGCAGGAGTTGATACATCTGTATGTGCAGGCGGCTCTGTTCAGCTACATGCTTCCGACGGAATTGCTTATTCATGGACGCCTCCTATAGGGCTTAGCTGCACAGATTGCCAATCACCTGTTGCCACTCCAAATCAATCTACAATGTACTATGTAACTATAACAAATTCTCCTACTTGTTCCGGGATTGATTCGGTTTTTGTACGGATAGGACCTCCGATTGTTGATGCAGGAAATGATACAACAATTTGCAGAAGTGGAGCAGTTCAATTGCAAGCATCTAGGGGAATATCATACAGGTGGACTCCTGCTACAGGTCTTAGTTGCACGGATTGCCGCTCCCCTATTGCAAGCCCTAATCAATCAACACTGTATCATGTATCGGTAGAGGCATCTCCAAATTGCAGAGGGATAGATTCTGTTATGGTCCGAGTACAGGACATGAATCCTGGTATTGGTAATGACACTACAATTTGTTTTGGCTCATCACTCCAACTTCATGCATCCGGCAATGCAACGTATTTATGGTCACCGGTTGATGGCTTAAGCTGCACTGATTGTTCGTCCCCTATAGCAACACCGAAGCAGACTACGGTTTACCATTTACTTGCAACCGGGAACGGCTGCATCAATCAAGACTCAATTGTAGTTACCGTAAACGTTCCATCTGCAAGTGCTTGGGGTGATACTACTATCTGTTATGGTGACAGAACCCAGATTTACAGTTCAGCAGGAAGTTCATACAAATGGATACCTGCAAATGGCTTGAGTTGCACCGATTGCCAAACCCCGTTTGCATCACCTTCTATGACCACAACCTATATTGTTGAAGTGATGAACTCAACAGGATGCATTGCCCGCGACTCTGTAAAAGTTGGTGTAATGGATTGCAAACCTACTATCTACAACTATGGTTCACTACTTCTTTGCGATTCCGCAGAAACTACTATTTGGATTCGAAATCGATCCGATAAACCTGTATATCTCCAAAAAATTGTTCCATTATCAAATTTTGTACAGGGAACCGGCTTCTCTCTTGTTACTCAGCAATTACCCCGTTTGATAAAACCATTTGATTCCATCGATATTATTTCACGTTTCCGCCCGACTGAGCAACGTAAATATTCAATGGAATACCGTGTTTTCACGGATAAAGACTCATTGCAGTTCATTCAATTGGAGGGAGGCGGTGACTTTGCAAAAATTGATCTTACTCTTGACCACGACTCCATTTGCGCACCGGGCAACACAAAATTCCCCGTTAAGATTTCTGCTAAATGCAATTACTGGGATAAAGCAAAAGTAAACCATTTCACATTAGATTTCCGTTATAAAAGACAGCGGATTTTATACGACAGCCTTGTCAATTCTTTTACAAAAGGAAATTTATTAGATGCTTCCTGGTCTTTTACCTCGCACGAACTGATTGAGCCGGATGATATGCGGGTACTACGGATTGAAGCACAAGGAGAAACTCCTATATCTGCGGACGGTGTACTTGCAGATGGTTCAATCTGTGTTCTTTTAGGTGATTCCGCTGTGTTTAACCCGATATTGGTAATGGATGTACCCGAGCGTTCCAATTGTATTCAATACACAGCTTCCGTAGGTAGTATAGAACTGTATTCGTGTTTCATGGTAGCGCGGTTTGTACAATTTGGTTCCGATAAATATAGTTTGGCAGCACAAGGTAGAACAGTAGATTACTCAGTTGGTTTAGCAGGTGAAATCAGGTTGGAACTCTATAATTCGCTCGGAGAATTGGTACGGGTATTGCACGATGGACAATCACCGGAAGGTACTTTTAGACTTGATATTCCTGATGTACCTGCCGGGGTATATGCCGTTAGAATGAAAGCTGGACAGTTTGCCGACATTAAGCCATTGTTGATTGCCCGCTAACACAATGCTTTTAAAGAAGTAATGCAAACGTAATGTATGGTTTAAGAATTGAATTCTACCATCGTTTAAATGCTACACTATTTAGTTTTTATCTGTAAGAGTTTTTTTACACTGTTATTATAATTCCACAATAACAGTTTGAGTTTTCCACAAAACCATCACTCTATGCAACTATTTTACATACCTTTTCCACCTACCCATGAAAAAGTACTCCACTGCCCTGCTTACACTGTTGCTTTTACTATGCTGTAGTAGCAAGTGTTTATCCCAATACGAAAAAGAGAATTGGTTTTTCGGCAATAAGGCCGGACTAATCTTCAACACGCAGAGTGGAATACCTGAGCCGATTGTGAACAGTGCAATGTTTGCTGCCGAAGGAAGTGCTGTTATGTCTGATAAAAAAGGCAATCTCCTTTTTTATACAAACGGTTTGACAGTGTGGGATAAGCACCATAAGGAAATGCCCAATGGCAAGGGGCTAAAAGGGCATTTTTCTTCTGCGCAACCTGCACTGATTGTCCCCAACCCTTCAAATGAAAATTTGTTTTATGTATTTACTATAACCTCATCTGATGCAGCTGATGCTGATTACGCTAAATTCGGATTCCAATACTCAGTGGTTGATCTGCGTAAAAACGAATGGAACGGTGACGTTACAGAGAAAAACCATTTCCTGTTTGGTGAAACAATAGAACGTTTAGCCGGGACAAGACACGCAAACGGCAAGGATTTTTGGGTAGTGGTGCATGAATTAAATACGAATTGCTTTTTATCGTATTTAGTAACAGAATCAGGTGTGGACATTACACCTGTAAAAAGCTACTCAGGCTCCCGTTACCCTTTGTTTTCGAGAGCTTTGAACAGTTCCATGAAATTCTCTCAAGACGGGAAGAAAATAGCAGCCGTCAATAATTATACTACGTCAGGTTTTGACATTTCTGATTTTGATAATGCAACCGGAACAGTCTCCAATTCTTTAACATATACTGTCTCCAATGATAACATTACGTTCTATGGAATAGAATTTTCTGCCAATTCGACTAAGTTATATCTTTCAGCACCCCTAACCGGTAAACTCTACCAATTTGATGTTTCCCAATCTAATCTGGACTCTATCCGGGCTTCCGAGCATCTTGTGGTGGATGACTACGGATTTAATATATATGGACTGCAGATAGCATCCAACGGCAAGATTTATTGTGCCCCATTCGACGGTTTTGCATTGTCTGTTGTGAATCAACCCGATAATGTAGATTGTGCCTATGTAAAAAATGCACTGAACCTAAAAGGAAGGCTGTCTCAATCCGGTTTGCCAAACTTCATTAGCGGTAATATCGGGCATCCTGCTTTACCCTTGGAAGTAACAATACAAGCACCCAAACTTGTGTGCGAAGGTGATACAGTAAAACTGGATTTGATTTCGAATAGCAATCTAAGTTATGCAACAGTTAACTGGACAGGACCTAATAAATTCACATCGCAATCATTTAACCCGTTACTACAAAAAATACAAGCCAACCAATCCGGTTATTACGAAATAGAGGTTATTAACAATGGCGACACAATTAAAGCAGGAGTTACGATTGAAGTTATACAAAAACCAAGTGTTTCCGGTAGCTTCCTCAATTTTCAGAATGTTCCCTTAGGTTTAAAAGCTCGTGACTCTTTTTATGTAACGAACCTCAGAAACAGTCCTGTAGAAATAACTGCTTCTATGGTACCAACCCCGTCGGATTTTCATATTATTTCACCTCCTTTTCCTTTTACAATCGGACCAAAAGACAGTATTAAAGTAGTTTTGGAATTTGAACCGAAATCGCTTATTTACTATAAAGATTCGATTGCGATTAGTGCTGTAAATTCATGTTCTTCATTTAGAATAGCCTACAGCATAAAGGGAAAGGGTATTGATTCCTTAGTAAAGAACCCGGTTGATACCTCGAAAGGTATAATCAAATATATGTTTAGTTTGCCTGATACAACGGCGAAAATCGGTAGCAGAAACTGCATGATACCAATTTATGCACAAAACGTATCTTCCGCAGCAACTAAAACCTTACATAATCTTCGAATGCGGATTATAATTGACGGTGATATCTTCGAACCCAATTTTACTACTACAACCATTATTGAGAATAGGGTTTGGGAAGACAATCAGCAAGTACTTACACTTTTTTTCGATAGTGTTCTCATAACTCCAGTGAAGCAACAAATCGGCAGTATAAAGGGAACAATATTGTTATCTGAAAAGGATTATACGCTCCTTACATTCAGATATATTTCTTTCGATTCTGATAGTTCTATCAGTATTATCGATACTACAAACGGAAAAATTGTAACTAACCTTAATACTGAAGTATGCGGTAAGGCATTTCGAAATATTGGGTACTACAAACCATTAAAGATAAGTGTTGCTCCAAATCCTGTTTCCGATGAAATTACGATAAGTTACAATTTACCTGTTGATGTTCCTGTGGTTGCATCGTTATATTCACCCATTGGAGAAAAAGTGGAGTCGCTCCTTGATACCTTTCAAAAAGCAGGTGAATACAGTTGCACTATTCCTCTTACCGATGGAAACCTCAATTCGGGTATATATTATTTGATTGTATCAGCCGGAGCAAGGTCGATTATGGAAAAAGTGGTTATAACCAGATAGCACCCTTCTTCCTTATCGATATTCTATAGTTATAAACACTGTACGATGCTTGTTACACTTCAATTATCGTAATATACAAACCGTTTACGTTAAATACTACCTATATCACATACTAATTTCTTAATTTTGCTGCATAATTAATTCTGCACGTAATATTTTGGGGTATATGTATGTTCAAACGTCTCTTGGTTTTACTGATTTCCACTTTCAGTTTGGTTTCGATAGCTTCCTCAGAAACACCCACCTTCAGCGAACATATTGCGCCTATAATTTTCAACCATTGTGTTACATGCCATCGCGCAGGTGAGATTGGCCCGTTCCCCCTTACTACATACACAGAAGTTCGGGCGAATGCCAAAATGATAAAAACAGAAGTTTCAAACGGGAATATGCCTCCGTGGAAACCCGTTCACGGATATGGTAATTTTGTGGATGAACGCAGATTGACTACCGAAGAAATCAAATCCATCGTTGATTGGGTGGATGGCGGCTCGCCGGAAGGAGATATAACAAAGCTTCCAAAACTTCCAAATTTCCCAACCGGCTCTCAGCTCGGCACTCCCGATATGGTTCTGCAAGTTCCGGTTAAATGGCACGTAAAAGGCGACTTAAAAGATGTATATAGAAATTTTGTAGTCCCTACCGGTTTGCTCGAAGATAAGAATATTGCTGCTATTGAAGTCCGTCCGGGTAACAAAAAGGTTGTCCATCATGTTTTGATGTGGAATGATATTACCGGTACGGGGCGCAGCTTGGATAACAAGGATGCAACCCCGGGATACGAGGATTTTGGCGGACCGGGTTTTGATAATGTTGCAGCAACCTATCCCGGTTGGGCACCCGGTACAATGCCGCGATATTTCCCCGAAGGCATAGGAATGGTAATGCATAAGAATAGTGATCTTATCATTCAGATTCATTACGCGCCTTCAGCTACTGATGAAGAAGATCAAACTTCGATTAATATCTTTTTTAAGAAAGAAAAGGAAATTCGCGAAGTTAGTGAAATTCCTATTCTACCTGATTATCTACCGGGTGGATATAATGCATTTTCAATTCCTGCAAATCAAAAAAAGACATTTAAAGGTTCGTACACTGTTTCGAGAGACATGTCAGTATTGGGTGTTTTCCCCCACATGCACAAGCTCGGTATGGATGCAAAGCTGTATGCTGTTACTCCAAAGAACGATACAATTAAATTCATTAATATTCCCTCGTGGGATTTTAATTGGCAAGGCGCGTATTCCTATAAAAATCTCATAAAGATTCCTCGTAATTCAAAGTTATATTACGAAGCAACGTATGATAATACAACCGCAAATCCGTATAATCCTAATACCCCGCCCAAAACTGTAAAATGGGGGTTCAGCACAATGGAAGAAATGTACTTATGTTATATTTTTTCTATGGACTACGAAGCAGGTGATGAAAACATTTCCCAAGAAACTATTACTGCTGCAAACGAAGAACAAGAACATACTGAACTGTCTCCAATCAATGTACGAGGTATCTTCCCTCAACCGGTAAGCAATACTGCAACTTCCCAAATTCAGTTCACGTTATTCTCAAATCAGAATATCTCTATTGATGTAGCGGACATGAAAGGGCAAATTGTAAGCAGTCAGTCATTTGGACAACTACCTGTTGGTGAGCATAGCCTTGCATTGCCCGAAGACATAAACGCAAGTGGTGCGTATGTATGCCGCATACATGTCGGGGAGAACATAATATCCGTACCGTTTAGCGTAGTAAAGTAAATGAATCTACAGAAGTAATAAAAAGGTGCTGTATAGCAGAGCATCCCTTTTCATTTTGAAGTGCAATTATTGAGATGAATACACTTTGTTTTCGATAAAAAATTGACTTTTCAGAGTAGAATTTCTATTGTTCGGAAGAATTGCACAGCATGTAATTAGGCGATATTCCCACTCAAAATTTACACAACAAAAATATAACCTGCAAAAACAGCAGCAGTTTATTACCTTTCCTTAAAAGGAGATTTCATGAAAACCTTGTTAACAATTGTAACAATCGGTCTGTTATCGCTTGGGATAAGTTCAATGCGTGATTTACCACAAAACCCGCTCAGTTTCGGAGCACCCGTCTCAAGTACAGGCGCACCCGATGAACGCACATGTGCATCAGCGGGCTGCCACGACACGTATCCTTTGAATCCGGGACAGGGCTTGATGAGTATCTCTATTGAAGGAGCAGAAAACGGCTTCACACCAGGAAGAACGTATGATATTACTGTTCGTGTAGCAGATAAAGATTCAAAACGCTTTGGATTTCAACTTGTAGCGTTGAACAACGACGATAAGTCTAATGCAGGTGTACTGTCGATTAACGATGCTTCACGTACTCAAATAATAACCAACGAGCTACAATTCCAGGATAGGCAGTATGCAACATATACATATTTAGGAACCGAACAATTTTCAGACGGCGCCGGCTATTGGAAAGTAAAATGGACCGCACCCGCTTCTGCAAAGAACGTAACACTTTACTCTGCCACGGTTATCGCGAACAACGACGACACAGATTATGGTGATTACGTACTAACCGCATCGCTTCCTCTCTCGCCTAAACCTTCTGACTGCATTCAAGAGCAACAAGTGCAGGACACTTGGTTCTCTGCTCCGGTGGTTGCCGGCAACAATTTGATTTGTACCTATACACTCGACAAACCGGATGAAGTTACTCTGGAACTCTGTGATTTGTCGGGTAAAGTGGTTCCACTTGGGAAACGGCACTTTGGTGCCGGTAATTCAAAAAGTGAATATTCCCTTACCGGATTTCCAGCCGGAGGATATATTGTTCGTGCTTCTTCTTCTGCCGGAGTTTTCTCTCACACCATAATTCTTCGATAGGAGCACTAACATGACACAAAAATTACTACTTTTCCTTTGTGGTGTGGCATTGTTTACACTAATAACGGCAGGCAAAAACGACGGTTCAGACATATTGAAATCATCAGGTTCTCATATTTCAAGTACAGGTGCACCCGGCGAACAAACGTGCGCACAAGCAGGATGCCACGCTGATGCAAGTGTTGAGCATGACGACAATAAAGCAGTTACGATACTAACACTGGGTAACGGGGAAAAATCCTATACACCTTCTACCAAATATTCCGTACGGCTCCATGCAGCAAAGTTAGGTGTGGGAAGGTTCGGATTTCAAGTGGTTGCCCTCGACACTACGAACCGTTCAATTGGAACATTTGCCGTTCCCCAAGGGAGTAACCGCGTTCAACTTCAGAAAGGTGCGATTAACAGCTCCGACCGATATTATGTAACGCATACTACTACCGGAAATAAGCCAATTTTAAATGAAGAAATCGACTGGCTTTTTAATTGGACTGCCCCGCCAAAATACAAAGGTAAAGTTACATTTTATTATTGTGTAAATGCCACTAATATGGATAATGCCAGCACAGGCGACCATCTGTATCTGGCATCGGAATCATACACAGCAACAACCACAAACATAGAGGAACAAGAGCAGGTATCGAATGATTTCAGCATATACCCAACTATTGTAAATGACTATCTGACTCTAGAAAACAAATCCGGCTTTGAAAAAAACACATCGTATTCTGTAGTTTCGATTGGTGGAATGCCCCTTCTGAACAATCAAGTTGAGAGTGGTTCTACAACGTCATTAATTCCTCTGCCGTCGCTTCCTAACGGTTTTTACTCTCTACTGATTTCAACAGGTGGAACAACCATTGTAAAAAAGTTTGTAATAATGAGATAATTATGAACATTACTAAAAAGACAATAAAAGTAGTAGGTTCCCTACTGCTATGTACTGCGGTATTATTTATCTCCTGCAACGCTAAAGATGTAACTGATAATCATAAATCGTTAGTGGTAGCATCAGACTCATCAGCAGTACAATACCAATGCCCGATGAAATGCCAGAATGACACATGCTATACCACAGCAGGTAAATGTCCTGTTTGTGAGATGGATTTAGAGAAGAAATAACAGATGAAGCTCTATATCAAAAACATGGTATGCACCCGCTGCAAAATGGTGGTGAAGTCCGAATTTGAAAAATTGGGACTTTATCCTGTTTCGGTTGAATTAGGCGAGGTGGAACTAAGCGAACCCATTGATGAGGTTCTTATCAATCAAATCAATAATGCTTTACATCAATTCGGCTTTACCTTGATTGACGATAAAAAAAGCCAATTGATTGAGAAGGTAAAAAATCTGATTGTTGATCTTGTACATAATCTCGACAGCGAACTAAAAGTAAACCTATCCGACTACCTAAGTAAGCATATACACTACGAGTACAACTATATCAGCAACCTCTTTTCCGAGGTAGAAGGCACTACCATCGAAAAGTATTTCATCGCTCAAAAAATTGAGAAAGTAAAAGAGCTTCTGATGTATGATGAACTCTCACTTAGCGAGATTGCTTATACTCTTAATTATTCAAGTGTTGCGCACTTAAGCAGCCAATTTAAGAAGGTTACGGGGTTTGCCCCATCGCATATAAAAAAGATAAAAGATAATAAACGTACCCCGCTGGATGAACTGTAAAACATATAAAACAATCAAGGAATTCTATAACATTACAAGGTAGTACCCGCCGTAATTTTGTGTTATAATTTTACTCTCTTTTTAATCTTTTTTAAGGAATAAAGAAATGACACACACATATAAAATTACAGGCATGACCTGTGCTAATTGCGAAACAAATGTAAAAAACAGTTTACTTGTTTTGCCCGAGATAACTGATGTAAAAGCATCGAAAGACTCTGCCACTGCCATCATTACCATGACCAAACATGTTTCTCTATCGGAGCTGCAAAAAGCTTTAGGTGGAGAGAACGCCAAATACAAAATATCCGCACCGAACCATAGTGAAGCGGTTGAAAAAACCGTAAGTTGGTTTGAAACCTACAAACCGATTCTCCTTATTTTCACATATATCACCCTCGTTTCCTTACTTGCACAGGTTGGTAATGTCCAATTTATGGGAATGCACTGGATGCGGCATTTCATGTCGGGATTCTTTTTTGTCTTTTCGTTTTTCAAACTTCTTAACTTATCCGGTTTTGCTGAAAGTTATGTTATGTACGATGTTCTTGCCAAGCGTATTCCTGCTTGGTCGTATATCTATGCTTTTACCGAGCTTG
>CALMMI010000268.1 GCA_937868245.1 uncultured Ignavibacteria bacterium
TTCGAGATAAAATTAATTAATTATTCTCTGCTGTACCCTTCGTTTCTATTCCCGGGTACAACCCAGTATGATCAAAGTGAACAGGTGATTCAAGGATTCCCGAATGAGCGGCTGGTTAATTCAATTAATCCAATTTCATGGATAAAAACAGCCCATCATATTATTAGTGAAAAAGCTGACCTTGTAGTGTTCGACTGGTGGAATCCTTTTTTTGGAATGTGCCATTGGGCAATGTCGTTATTAGTCAGAAAAAAATACAAGGGGAGAATTCTCTTCATTACCGAGAACTTTATTTCTCACGAAGCGCGGTTTGTAGATTCTTTTCTCACGAAATTAGGACTACGGTTTGCCGATAAATTCCTCGCTCTTTCCAAACCTGTGGAGAAGGATTTGCAATCAATTGCAGCCGGACGACCGATTTTCAGATCGGAACTTCCTATGTTTGATTACTCTCTTGATACCCGGTTCGACGGGGTTGCAGAGAGGGCAGCACTTGGATATACACCCGATGATAAAGTTCTGATGTTTTTCGGTTATGTACGCAAGTATAAGGGGCTGGATATTCTTCTGCGGGCATTTCTGCTTATCCTAAAACAAATTCCGGAAGCCAAGCTCCTGGTAGTGGGTGAGTTTTACGACAAACCGGAAATTTATACAGATATTGTGCGCGATAACGGCACTTTAGAGAGTGTGAAATTCGTCAATCAATATGTTCCGAACGAAGAAGTGGGGAAATACTTTGCAGCTGCTGATGTAATGGTGCAACCGTACAGAAGTGCTACCAACAGCGGAATATTAAATGTGGCGTATAGTTTTGGTGTTCCTGCTGTTGTTACTCGGGTTGGAGGTTTGGTAGAACTTGTAACCGATGGAGAAACAGGAATTTTGGTAGAACCGGAATCACCCGAAGCAATTGCAGAAGGGGTTGTCAGATTCTATAAACTTCGTGAGACTGTTAATTTTTCCGAAAATATCCGTGAGCGGGTTGCAAAAAGCGGGTTTAATGGGATTACCGAAGTTTTTGAAGGGATACTAGGGGTTTGAGAACTTAACTAAAACATTAGGTTGATTTTAAAAATAACCAACAAGTTAGAGCATGTCATTCTGAAGGAGTCTTCGACTGAAGAATCTCAGTTTAATTGAGACTCGAGAATTACGTGTATGCTTTGTGAAACTCTGTAACACTCTGTGAACCCTGTGGGCGATTCTATCCAATTTTTCCCACAGAATTTATCAGAATGGTTCACAAAGCTATTTGCAAAAGTTGATATTTGTGGTTCCATTTCCAGTTAGACTTGAAGAACATCTACAAAGAAATACAATCACACATATCGAATCAGATATATGTAGGGGCGTATTGAATACGTCCACAATATATACCTTAAAAACAGCAAGTTTCGGGCGTATACGATACGCCCCTACAAATCAACGTATTATATTAATTCGCATAATCTATGGGAAACTTCCCAACCAAAATACTAGCCTTCTCAGGCAGCCTGCGCCGCGATTCCTATAACAAGCAATTGGTTGATATAGCCAGTGAGGGTGCTAGAAAAGCAGGGGCTGAGGTCACAATCATAGAACTTCGTGATTACCCGATGCCATTCTACGACGGTGACATGCAAGACCATGAAGGATTTCCCAAAGGAGCTGGTGAATTCAGACAAATGATGCTGGAGCATCATGGTTTTTTGATTGCTTCCCCGGAATATAATATGTCGATGACCGCAGCTCTTAAAAACGCAATTGACTGGGCATCAAGAGCGGCTTTAGGCGAAGCGGCACGTATGGCTTTTAAAGGTAAAGTTGCAGCTCTTATGACAACGTCCACAGGTTACTTTGGTGGAATTCGCGGATTAAGTCACTTACGGCTTGTACTTGAAAGTTGCGGCACAATGGTTCTTCCCGAGCAAATAGCAGTCCCGAAAGCATCTGCAGCATTCTCGCCGGAAGGAAGATTAAGTGATGGTAAACAACACGATGCAGTAGAAAAATTGGGGGCTGATGTTGCAATTTTAATTAAAAAACTCCATAGCTGATATGCAGGCAACACGCAGACTTTCCGGCGAAAAGTCCGTATATTTGTAGATAAAAAGAATATGATACTGACCGATTTCTCAATTTATTCAGAGGATTACAGATGAATACTCATCAGTGTGATTTGGTGGTAGTCGGAAGCGGACCGGGCGGCTATGTGGCTGCTATCCGTGCTTCTCAACTTGGTTTAAAAACGATATGTGTGGAGCGTGACCGTTTGGGTGGTGTATGTCTTAATTGGGGATGTATTCCGAGCAAGGCATTGCTTAAGAATGCAGAATATATGAACTTCCTCAATCATGCCGATGATTATGGGTTTAACCTGACGGGCATCGGTTTTGATTTCCCAAAAGTAATTCAACGCAGCCGCGGTGTAGCTGAAAAAATGTCGAACGGCATTTCATTCCTATTCAAAAAATATAAAGTTCAGAGTGTTAAAGGAAACGGATTCATCAAATCACGCAATAGCGTTGAGGTACGCGATGAAAACGGAACTGTAACCGATGTGATTGAATGCAAGAATGTAATTTATGCAACTGGCGCACGTTCACGGATGATCCCCGGAATTGAAGTGGACAGAAAAAAAATCCTGACAAGTACAGAGGCTATGCTCCAACAAGAAATGCCGAAATCAATGATTATCATGGGTTCAGGAGCAATCGGGGTTGAGTTTGCGTATTTCTATAATGCGTACGGAGCAAAAGTTACGATTATCGAAATGATGAAGGGTATCGTTCCTGTAGAAGATGAAGATGTGTCTAAAGAATTGGAACGTAATTTCAAAAAATCGGGGATGACAATTCTAACCGAAACGAAAGTAATTTCTGCAAAAGCAAAAGGAGATATGGCAGAAGTGGTTATTCAGAAAAAAGACGGAACTCAAGAAACACTTACAGCCGATATAGCTTTGTCTGCAATTGGAGTACAAGGGAATATTGAAAACGTAGGTTTGGAAGGCTTGGGAGTGACAATCGAACGCGGCTGGATTAAAGTGGATAAGTATATGCGCACAAACGTAGAGGGAATCTATGCAATCGGTGATGTGGCAGGACCTCCGTGGCTTGCTCACAAAGCAACAGCAGAAGGTCATGTTGCTGCTGAGTTCCTTGCAGGACATCATACGGACGGTGTAGATTATAGCAACATTCCGGGTTGTACCTATTGCCAACCGCAAATCGCGAGTTTAGGTTTGACCGAAGCAAAAGCAAAAGCAGCAGGATATGAAATCAAAGTGGGTAAATTCCCATTCACAGCCAGTGGTAAAGCACACGGTATAGGCAAAACTGCCGGTTTTGTAAAACTCATTTTCGATGCAAAATATGGTGAGTTCTTAGGAGCACACATGATCGGTGCGGATGTAACCGAACTTATCGCCGAAATGGGACTTGCCAAATCACTCGAAGCAACCGGACCGACTATATTCAAAACTATCCATGCTCACCCGACATTATCGGAAGCGGTGATGGAAGCGGCAGCAGTGGCGTTTGGGGAATGTGTGCATTTGTAGGGTTCATTATCTTCAATTTACTTGTTATAAAAATGTTAACATTAAATAGAATATTAAAAGAAGTAAAAGATGTTCCAGTCAATAGATTGGAAGAATTGTATGAATTTGTCCACTCATTAACTCTTGATACCGCTCACAAGGAAAGTTTACGAAAGAAAATATTATCCTTCGGAGGTGTATTCAGTGATATGAGTACAAAGGATTATGATGATTACTTGAACCATACAAAGCAGACGAGGAGTGAACTATTCAATCGTAACATTGATATATGAAGCCATCAATGCTTGATACGGACGTTCTCTCTGAGTTCTTGAGGGGAAATTCAAAAGTCATTAAAAAAGTTGATGAACATCTCCAAGAATTTGGCTTTGTAAGTTTGAGTATCATTACTTACTATGAAATCCTTAATGGATTGCTTTATAAAGATGCAAAAAAACAAATGGCTAAGTTTGAAAGTTTTGCATCCTTAAATAAGATTATACCCTTAACATTACGAACAGTAAAAATTTCTGCATCCATCCAAGCTGAAATGAGGAAAAAGGGTACAGAGATTGGGCATACTGATACTTTAATTGCTGGAATAGCAATAGCAAATGAAATGCAGTTAGTTACAAATAATACTGATCATTTCAACAGGATAAAAGGTCTTGATATTTCAAATTGGACAATCTAATTGATTATCAATTAATTCAATAAAAAACCGCTTAATGGAGGATTCTCTGTTAAGCGGTTTTTTATATTTGAAAAGATACTATTTTACCTTTTCATAATCCCATGATAAACATCCACAGCCCGCTGCGCATTGTGCTTCCACGAATACGTATTCACTGCATCCAACCGAGATGCTTTCCCGAGAGTGCGACAATATTCCAAATCACTTGCAAGGCGGCAAATTACAGATGCCAAAGCCCGCTCATCCCTTTGCTCTACTAATGCCCCATTGATTCCATCATGGATAATATCTGCAATCTGCCCTACGGAGGAGGCGACAATTGCCTTACCCATCCC
>CALMMI010000269.1 GCA_937868245.1 uncultured Ignavibacteria bacterium
AAATATGTCACAAACTCTTCAAAATCGCAGTTCGTTCAGTATCTGGTTGCAAGCTATACGAGCATTTTCATTTACTGCATCAATGGTTCCAATTTTTGTTGGAGCAATGCTGGCTCTTTCGTTCGATGGAGAGAAACGATGGGAGCTTTTCCCCCTTGTAATTCTTTGTTCTCTTTTGATGCACGCAGGAACTAATCTGGTAAGCGATTATTACGACTATAAGAAAGGTGTGGATTCCGAAGATGCTTTAGGTGGTAGCGGAGTATTGGTGGGAAAACTCCTTGAGCCTAAGAAAGTACTAATTGCCGGGTGTGCATGTTTTGCGCTTTGTTTTCTACTCGGACTGCTGTTTGTTCAGATTCGAGGTATTAATATGCTCTATCTCGGACTTATCGGTATTCTTGGCGGGTATTTCTATTCGGGTGGAATAAGTTATAAATTTATTGCTCTTGGCGATATAATTGTCTTTTGGTTAATGGGACCTTTAATGGTTATCGGCTCTTACTTTGTGATAACAGGAGTTTTTGATTCAAACGTTGCATTAGTATCCATGCCGATAGGATTTTTGGTTACAGCAATTCTCCATGCTAACAACTTACGTGATATTAAGCACGACGCTGCCTCAAATGTACGGACAGTTGCCAATATCATTGGATTGGATGGGGCAAAGATTCAATATTATTTTCTTGTTGGTGCAGCGTATGTTGCCGTTGGTGCAATGGTAACAATGAACATCCTTCCAATTTGGGCACTTTTGGTTTTACTTAGCCTGCCTCCGGCAATTAAAAACATGAAAACAGTTTCAAATGCAAGTTTAGAGAGCACATCAGAAATTGCAATGATTGATATTCAAACTGCACAGCACCACTTTTTATTCGGAATGTTGCTCATTGTAGGATTATTAATTGCAGCTCTAATCAAATAAATATGAAAAATTTTTATATCGGAGTTGGTATAGCAGCATTTCTTTGGTTTATGATGTTCTCCCCTTTTCCCGAAGCGGCTCATATCATACATACAAAGTACTTTTGGTTTGCAATGACGTTTTCAACAGTGTTCCTGTCAATTTTTTCGTTTGTTCAACAGAAAAACAACTTAAAAGAGTTGTTTAAGTTCGAATGGAAGTTTATACCAATCGGAATTGTACATGCACTGGTTCTCTACGGAATGTCGCGTTTGGGTGTGTATCTTATGACGGAAGTGTTTACCGGTGTCAGACCTCAAATTGAAGCAATTTATCTAACCCGTTCACAACTTTCACCTATGATAATTGCTCCCTTGCTGTTTTTCTTGATTGCTCCTGCGGAAGAAATATTTTGGAGAGGGTTCGTTCAGCAT